>JAUYDO010000002.1 GCA_030691835.1 Dehalococcoidia bacterium
ACGAGTCTCGAACTCAAATTTGGTATTTGGAATTTGGTGCTTGAGATTTAATCACCATGTGTGGCTCAGGGCGTCTTTCTGGCAGACGCTGTGGCAGTTCACCGCGTGCGCCGAGGCACAAGCCTTGAAGCCGGGACACACTATGTGAAGCTTCTTTCTTGACTCTTCCTTGATACTACCCTTAAGCTGGCGGTAGTTGTCCTTTACCAGCGTGAAAAGACCGGCGGGGCAGGCTTTCACGCACTCGCCACAGCCGTCACAACGCCCGGTGTCAACGGTAATAAAGTAATCACCGGTGCCATCGCTGTAGCCGTACTGTATCTTCATCTCCTCGCGCTTGCCGGTGCCCTCGAACCGCTCCTTGGCGAAGAGCGCCGCACCAATCGCCCCGATGAGCTGAGGGTCGGGTGCCAGCTTCGGCTCGATGCCGACCTTCTCCTTAATCTTTGCCACCATGCCCTTGTTCTTGGCGATGCCGCCGCTGATGCTGAAGTCCGGCTGAATGGTAACGCGCTTGAGCAGGTTGAGACACCGCGTGGCGATGGCATCGTTCAGACCGGACAAAATATCGCTCTTGGCTACGCCCTTCTTGAGGCAGATGACAGCCTCAGAGCGGGCAAACACGGCGCAGATGGTGTTGAAGGGGATAGCCGCCCTGGACTTCAGCGCCAGGTCGCCTATCTCAGTCAGCGGTGTGCTCAGCACATCGGCAATCATCTCAAGGAACCTGCCGGTGCCGCCGGCGCACTTATCATTCATGACGAAGTTGACCACCTTGCCTTCGCTGTCGATGCTGATAGCCTTGCAGTCCTGCCCGCCCATATCCAGGACAGTCTTGACCGAGGGGAAGTACCAGTTGACGCCGCGGGCGTGACAGCTTATCTCCGAGATGTTTTCATTGGCGAAGGGCACCAGCACCCTGCCGTAGCCTGTAGCCACGACGTACTTGACGTCCTTCAAAGTCAGCCCGGTTCCAGCCAGCACCTTCTCCATCGTGGAGATGGAGGTCTTCACGCTCTCCGGTCCGGTGTCACAGATTACGGAAGAAACGATGTGATTATTGTCCATGACCACAGCCTTGGAGCCGCGGGAACCTATATCAATGCCAGCAACTATCATCTACTTCACAACCTTCTCCAGATTCTCTCTGGCGAGAATAGCCGCGCCGAGGGCAGCCACCATCTGGGGATTCTCCGGCACCAGGACGGGGAACCTCAGCTCCTTTTCCAGCGCCACCACGAGCCCGTGGTTCAGCGCTACGCCCCCGACCACCGCCACATCCTTCTGTATGCCTATCCTCTTGCACATCGCCATGATGCGGCTCACCACCGAGGAATAGATACCAGCGACGATGTCCGGCTTCGGGGTGGGCGGCACGCGGTGCACATGCGATATAACCTCGGACTCGGCGAAGACAGCGCAGGTGCCGGATATATCCGCTTTCCCCTTTGCCTGGAAGGCAAGCTCGGACATCTCCTGTATCGGCATCTGCATCAGCTTAGCCATCTGCTGTAAAAATATTCCGGTGCCGGCGGCGCACTTGTCTTGACCTGCCCAGTCCACCACGCGCCCGCGGTCATTTATCTTCAGCACGGTACTGCTCTCAGCGCCCATGTCAATCACCATGCGTGCCGAGGGCAGGAGAAAACTTACACCACGGGCGAGGCAGGTGGTGATAGCCTTCTGCTGCTGGCTCAGGCTGACCTTTGCTCCGGCGCCGGTTGAGACAATGAAAGCGCCGTTGGGCGATTCCATGCCCGCTTTCTTCAGCACCTCGGACATTACGGACTGAGCGCTCGCCTCAGCCTCGTCAGCGGAGGGAATCAGGCTGTATACAAACGCGCCATCGCTCCCCAGGATGACCGCTTTCGCCGTCAACGTACCTATGTCCAAACCTATCGCTTTCATATCATCACCTTAACCGTAACTATCTGTCCTCAAGAAGCTCAAAAAACTGCTCCAGCTTCTGTTGGATTTCGTTTTCATTGTTGAGGGTGGGGTCTATCAGGTCATTATCCAGGGTCAGCACCGGTACGTCAATTTCGCTGAGGACGTCCTTGAACACCTTGATAGTGGCGCAGGTATGCCGGCAACCCATGTAGGCATAGTATATCGCGCCGTCCACCTTGTATTCCCTGGCTAATTCAACTATTTCCCTGATTGTGCCGTCGCCCAGCGGCCCGTACATAGTACGCCGTTCCGGTATCATATATAATTTCCTGGCTATGCTCTCCAGCGGCTTCGACGGGTCGAGCCTGCCTTCGCGCCAGAAGGTAAAGAAGGGCTCAACAACACTCACCGCTCCGTGTTTCTTAAAAACTTCCTCCAGCAATCCGGTAAGGTTTATCGGCGGCACAAAAAGGGACATTAGCCTGAACCGCTCCGGCTCCACTGCGCCCTTTCCAGCGCGCACCATTCCGGCAAGCTCATCACGCAGTAATTCCAGGTAGCTTGTGGCTTCAGGCTGTCCGGCATACCAGTAGTCAGCCAGTAGAATTTCGAGATAGCCGCGGCTATAGAAAGGAGACGGGACTGCTTTGCGCAGTTCACAGATTTCCCGGTAAAGCTGTATATGATGGTCCATCCGGGCAACCGACTCGGCAAGCTTGTCCCAGTTCATCTTGCGTCCGGTCTGCACCTCCAGGAAGCTTATCAGGTCCTTCAGCTCCTCAATCAGGTACTTTTCCTCTTCCGGTGTTCCGGTGAAGGGATGATCGAGAAAGAACTTTGGACAATTGTTGCTGAGCTCTGCGAGCAGCTCGCCGCTCTTGGCCGTATTATCGCAGATGAGATTAGACCAGAGCATCACGCTGGGACGCGGCATGAATTTTAACGAAAAGGCGCCCGCCAGGGCGCGGTGAGCGGAACATATCTCCGGAGCCAGTCTGAGCTCGGCAGCGGCGGAAAGCAAGCTGGGCTGTTCACCGAGCAGAAGCCCCATGGCAATGGTGGAAGCTTCGGTGTGCATGGGCACGATATCCATAGCATACAGGATTTCAACCGGGAAAAACACGGTATGGGCGGCGATGAACTTGCCTTCCTCCTCCGCCTTGCGCAAGCGGTCATAATACGTCGCCATCAGCTCATAGTAATATACCTCGCTCTTGTATGTGTCAGGGCGCACCCGGCTCATTCTCTGTATCATCCGGCAAGTGCGCACCATCCTGTCAAGCCGGCTCCTTTTTTCTGTCAGCGTCATTTCTGCCTCGCTTCCAGCATCTCCAGGAACGCCTGGACCCTGGTCCTTATCTGCCCCGACCCGGAGGTTCCGTATTCCACGTCCAGCGATAGCAGAGGGATTCCCTCTTTCTTCAGCCTGTCACTCAAAAGAGGTACATCATGAGCATAGGACACGCAGTACCTGATTATCTGGCTTAGTATGCCATCCACCCGGAAATCACGTGCAAGCTGTATAATGCGATTGAAGCGGTTATCCGATGGGTACATTCTGGCGCAGGGGAAGTTGTTCAGGTAGCGCTCGGAGATCGCGCGCAGTGGCTCTTTACCGTCCAGGATAACGGGGTCTGACCAGTAGCGGGTGCCGGTGCACAGCTCATCGGTGACCACCATGGTATCCAGTTCCTCGATGCTTTTTACGAACTCGCTGTTGGTCATGACACTGCCGATGAGCATCACGCGGGCGCGGCACTTGTGACCCTTCCCCTCCGCCTTGAGGTCATCAATGAGCCGGCGCAGGTCTTTGTTGAACTCCTCCTTGGGCATGCGGAAGCTGGCGTTCAGTACCTCCATCGTCTCCTGACCGGTA
>JAUYDO010000031.1 GCA_030691835.1 Dehalococcoidia bacterium
CCGCAGGTCTGTTTCGCTATCTGCTTTGTAATACTCGGCTTCTGACTTGTCCGCTATATCCTTTAGAGTCGCCTCATCCAACCTGACGCGGATGGAGCGTCCATCAAAGGTAAGCGCTGTCCCGTCCGGGCTGCCCACGCCGACGGTGTAGACGCGGATGCCGCGGTCGGCTATCTGCTTTATTATTTCTTGCGGACGTGGTCCGACAGTGTTGACGCCGTCGGTAAGCAGGACGATGACCGCCGCGGTAAAGGTACCCGGCGGTACAGGTTTGGGTGTGGGTGTAGGGTCGGAGAGACCGAGGAGGTCACGCGACGCAGGGGTTGGTGTGGGTTTTGCATCAGGCTCTTCGAAAATGGCATCCAGCGAGGTAAGGATACCGCGCCCTATCGCCGTGCCGCGTTGGGGGAGCAGGCGGTTGATTGCCGCCAGTATCTGCTCCCGGTCTGTCGTGGGTGCCTGAACGATTGCGGCGTTGTCGCTGAACGAGACGACGCCGATGCGGATGTTCTTGGGCTGTTTTTCGACGAACCCGCGAGCCGCCGATTTCGCCGCCTCCAGTCTGGTCGGTTTCAGGTCTTCTGCCCGCATACTGCCTGATACGTCGATAGCGAGTATGACCGTGCCCTGTTGTGATGGCATTATCACGGTTGCCGTTGGGCGCGCCAGAGCAAATATCATGGTCGCCACGCTTATGAGGAATAGAATCGGCGGGATGTGCCTGCGGATGCCGGGTCCGCGCCCCAGTGCTTCCTTGACGAGTGACAGGCTTGCGTAGCGCAGGGCATATTTCTTTCGCCGCCGCTGTACCAGGAAGTAGACAGCGACAAGCGCAGGTATGAACCACAGTAGCCACAACATCTCAACCCAGAGGAATGACATATTTCCCTCCCCTCACCCGCTCAACTTGCCCGGTGTAATTTGCCGATGCGTTGAGCCGTGACCCTGTGATTTGGTAAAAGACGCTGGCGACTTTTTCCGCTGTTTGCGCAACATGGCAAACCTCGTGATTTCTTTAGCCATGTCATCTTCGGTGGAAAGCGGAAGCACATCGACACCGTTTCGATTAAACGTTATGTTCAACTCGTACTCGCGCCGGCGCGCGGCTTCAACAAATCGGTCTCTGAATTTTTTATCGTGTGTGTCAATGTAAAGCTGTTCCCGTGTCTCGGCGTCCTCCATGGTAATGGGACCGATGTCCGGCAGTTCCATCTCGCGCGGGTCGTAGAGGCGGATTGCCAGCACCTCGTGCCGCTGGGTCAGCATACCGAGCGGTTTGTCCCAGCCGGGTGCGCTGATAAAGTCGGAGACTATGAAAACCAGCGACCGCCGCCGGATAACGCGAAGCGCGGTCTCCAGCAGTACCGTCAGGTCTGTCGGCGGTGCATATTTCAACTGCGGCTGGTTCGCCAGGTCGTTGATAAGGCGCAGGACCTGCGGTTTGCCACCCTTTGCCGGAATGATGCGCTCCACCTTGCCGCCGTAGAAAATAGCGCCCACACGGTTGCCGTGCCGCGTGAGCAAACGTGCCAGCACAGTTACAAAATCAATCAATAAGTTGCGCTTGAGAGTGTGCACGGTGCCGAAGTCCACCGATGGACTGAGGTCGAGCAGGAACCACGCCGTCACCTCCCGGTCTTCGAGGTACTGGCGGACGTAGGGCATCCGCATGCGCGCCGTGACATTCCAGTCAATGTAGCGGACGTCATCATTGAACTGGTACTCGCGCAGTTCCGCCAGTTCCAGTCCGAAACCGTGGAACAGCGTCCGGTAGTCGCCCTGAAGCAGCCCATCAAGGCGCCGGAGCACCGCCCAATCGAGACGGAGCAGTGTCTTTTCAGGATTCCGCATGGATGCTGGCATGGGTCTGTAATACCTGAGCCGGAGCCGGAATGAATTCCAGAATCCGCCCTACTATCATATCGCTGGTGACGCTATCGGACATGGCTTCATACGAGAGGACGAGACGGTGCCGTATCACGTCCAGCGCCACATCGGTCACGTCCTGCGGTATCACATAACTTCGTCCACGCAAGAAAGCTAGCGCGCGGGCGCTGATAATCAGGTTTATAGACGCTCGCGGGCTGGCGCCATACATGATGTACCGCGCGATGTCAGGAATGCCGAATTTATCGGGGTCACGTGTCGCGGTAGCCAGGCGCACGGCATGCTGGATAAGCGACGGGTCGACATAGACCTTTTCTGTCTCGCGCCGGAGGTCAATCAACTGCTCCGTGGTCACCACCGCTTTCACCTGAGCCAGAGCGCCGGTCATGCGCTCAACGATGACAAACTCATCGCTCTCGCTCGGGTAGTCCACGACCACCTTCATCATAAAGCGGTCGACCTGCGCCTCGGGCAGGGGGTACGTACCTTCGGTCTCGATGGGGTTCTGCGTCGCCATGACGAGAAAAGGCTCCGGAACTTTGTACGTCTGACCGGCGATGGTGACCTGGCGCTCCTGCATCACTTCGAGGAGAGCGCTCTGTACCTTTGCCGGCGCGCGGTTGATTTCGTCCGCGAGCAACAGATTGGTAAAGACGGGACCGAGCGAGGTGCTGAACTCCCCGGTGTTCTGATTGTAGATTCGTGTGCCAACCAGGTCGGCGGGAACCAGGTCGGGTGTGAACTGGATTCGCTTGAAGGTGCCGTGAATCGCCTCCGCCAGCGTTTTGATGGTCAGCGTTTTCGCCAGTCCCGGTACACCTTCAACGAGCAGGTGACCCTGTGCCAGGATGGCAATGAGAACGCGCTCGAGCAGGTGGTCCTGCCCGACAATGACCTTCTTTACCTCGTACATTACCTGCTCCATCGGTGGAGCTTCTTCCGGTTTATTGAGTATTTCATCAATCATTTTTCACCACCTGTCATAGATGCCGGTTCATTAATACGGCGGTGTCCCCGCCGCGGCGGCTGCGGTCTCGATTGGCACCGCAAAGCCAATGCCGATAAAAAAGTCATTCTCTGTCGGGTTTAGCAGCGCCGTGACAATGCCGACTACCTCGCCGTCGTGGTTGAGCAGAGGTCCCCCGGAGTTGCCCGGATTGACCGCCGCGTCGAACTGAATCAAATTCGTAAGCGTAATTCCCGACCTGGGTGACCTGATGTTGCGTCCCAGCCCGGAGATAACCCCGGCGGACAGCGAGTTGCTGATTCCGAACGGGTTGCCTACGGCAACGACTTCATCGCCGACACTTAGCCCGGCGGAGCCTGCCAGCGTCGCCGGTACCAGGTCATCGGGGATTATACGCGGGCGCAGGACGGCGAGGTCGTTCTCCGGCTGTTTCACGATTACCTCTGCCTCCGACTCGGTCCCGTCGGCAAAGGTGACGTGCACCGGTGCGGCGTCACGGACAACGTGCAGACTGGTCAGGATAGTCCCCCGGTCATCGAGGACGACACCGGCGCCGATGCCGGTTTCCGGTTTTTCTCCCGCTTTAGGGATGGTGGCGCGGACGCGCACCAGCGACGGGCGGATGGCTTCATACACCTGAGAGGCGAAATAGGGCTTGGGCTTCGCTTCAGCCAGGGCACGCTCTACGGCTCTATTTATGTCCCGCTGGGTAATGCGTGGCGGCTGTTGCCTGGTTACATCATAGAGAAGAAACGCCGAAAGCGTGATGAATATGCCCGCGCAGATGAGGAAGACATTTCGGAAGCGAGTGAAAAAACTGTGTAGGCGCTGTTGCATGACCTCCAGCCGGGACGGCGGAGGTGCTGGCTCCGGTTCTGGCTGTGGACGAAGGGGTGGAAACGCTTTATTCTGCCGCATCTTTATACTCCTCCACCGGGGCGTTTTTCTCCCTCAATATTCAGGGGGCTTCAATATTGCAAAGTCACTATGGAGACGAATAATTCAATATTCCAATAACCAGAGACGAAGTCAAATCGCAGGGGGAAAGAGGGGGATTCGAGTGCTTTACTTTGAGCTTCGCGGGAAGCTCAGTCTATACTCAACTACAGCGTTCCATCGCTAGCTGGTATCTCTCAGAGCCTCTATATTACATGGTATACCAACCAGACAGGGAAGACCGGAAATGGGGTCCGGGGTCTGCCAGTCGGTCAGGACATTGGTATTCGGCTCTGACCAGCCGAAAGGAATGCTGACTACTCCGGGCATGATATCTTCGGTTAGTTTGGCTTTAATCTCGATTCTTCCGTTCGCCGTCTCCAGGCGTACCAACTGGTTACCTACGCCGCATCTCCGTGCCGTCTCCGGGTGGATTTCCGCCACCGGCTCCGGGACCTTCTGGCGCAGTGCCGCTACGTCACGGAATTGGGAGTGGGTAAATTCCAGATGCCTGGCTCCTGTAATCAGGGAAAGCGGATATTGCTTTGATAGCCGGAGTCCAACCTCCGCAGGCACCGGTAACGGGCTGTAGCCCAGCTCAGCCAGCTTTTCGGAGTATAGCTCCACCTTGCCGGAGGGGGTGGGGAACCCTGTCTTTTTGCAGGTCCCGTACTGCTTGGCACCATAGAAAACACCTGCGGGGTTCTTTTTCAAATCTTCAAGGGTAATCCCAGAGGGTTTGAGCGAGAAATCGATGACTTCCTCTTCATTCGACCACGGGCAATAGTCCTGGTATCCCATTCTCTCAGCCAGAAGGAGCCAGAATTTCCAATCGGGCAAGCACTCCGGAATCTCCACAGCCTTCTTGCGCAGGATTGCGTAAGGGATAGCGGATTCGCTGTAGGTGTGTAGCTCCGTGGTCTCAGCAAAGGTGGCCGCCGGAAGAACGATATCGGCAAGCCGAGCGGTCTCTGTCATCCTGACATCCATTACCGCCAGGAAGTCCAGTTTCTGCAGCGCCTTCGTCACCTTTGCGCTGTCAGGCCAGCTCAGGGCGGGGTTGCCTCCGGCGATGAACATCGTCTTGACCGGGTAGGGTTTCTCTGTAAGCAGGGTATCGGTCAGTACGGCAGCCTGTCCTTCTAGCCGGCGACCGTAAGCCACGAACAGCGGGTACCTGTCTTCTCCCAGCGGTCTGCCGCTCGCCTTCTCCGGCAGTGCCAGGTTGTTCAGGTGCAGTTCTATGGGGGTAATCCATCCTCCCGCGGCATCAATGTTCCCCGTTATCGCCTGTAAAATAGCCAGGGCGCGGATGTTCTGTAACCCGCCTACCTGGTGATAGAGACCTGTCCCGGGGATAATGGACGCCGGTCCCGTGGTGTCGAACACCGTAGCAGCTTGTTCGATGACGTCAACCGGAACCCCTGTCGCCTCCTCCACTTTCTCCGGGGTGTAGGCGAGAATGTGCTCTTTCAACCTGTCAAATCCGACCGTCCACTCTTTGACAAACGCTTTATCATAGAGTTCGTTGGAGACGATGACGTTCAGCATAGCCAGCGCCAGCAGGCAGTCACTGCCGGGCTTTGGCTGGATATGTATATCTGCCCTTCTGGCAAACAGGGTACGCCTGGGGTCTATGACAATAAGCCTGGCACCCGCCCTCCGGGCGGTCAGAATCTGCGTGGTCTGCTGGCGGTTCGAGTGGTAGGGATTGATGCCCCAGAGCACGATGCACCTGGACTTCTCCGGCTCGGCGATAAACATCTTGCCGAAGGTCAACCGGCAGGCAATCGGGATGGGGCGGTAGCACAGGCTACCTCCCGTGAACAGGTTGGGAGAGCCGTAAACGTCCAGGAACCTTCTGGCAATCGATGTGGCATCACACTGGCTGGCTGACTCACCGATGTAGACGGCAAACGCCCGGGCACCGTACTCCCGCTTTATCCTTTCCAGTTTGATGGCTATCGTATCTATCGCTTCATCCCAGCCAATCTGCCGCCACGAGTCACCGTTCCTCTTCAGCGGGTGTCTGATTCGCCCGGCGGAGTTTATATAATCAACGATTGCTCTGCCTTTCGGGCAGAGAACGCCGGTGCTGGCGGGGTTCTCAGCCGTTCCCTTTACCTCAACAATTCTGCCGTCCTGAAGCCGCATATCTATGCCGCAGGCGCGGCGGCACATCCTGCAGGCGCTTTTTACTATCAGGCTATCCAATTTTCTGCCTTTCATAGCCATATTCAGCTTTTTACCATAAGTAAGCCGTGAAACGCAAGTTTTCGGAAGCAGTCGGCTTCCGCCAAACGGATATAATCCCCCTTGCTCCCCCTTTAGAAAAAGGGGAAACAGGGGGATTCGAATGTTATAATCAGAGTTTCGCGGGATGCTCAAGCAGTTTTGCATAACCGGAGCTACCTCTTTAATTTAAGATAGGTCGTATCACGGCCGAAAATAAGAGATAGTCCCCAGTCCATCAGTATCCTGACCCGGTTATACGTCCCGGTTACAAGCATTGAATAGCCGGCTAGCCAGATAAGGCGCGCCGGAAAGCCGTATATACGAAAGTTATAGAACCGGAACACGGCTTTGGAAGCGCCCAGAGACACCATTTCTGCATTATTCGAATAGATATAGGGCGCTTTGTCCCAGCCCCGGAGCTCGGCGAGAATATTGTGCGAGACCACTTTAGCCTGGCGCACCGTGGTGTGCGCTCTCGGTGGTATCGGCTGTCCCGTTCCGGGGTCTTTGAAGTGAGCGCAGTCTCCCAGGGCATACACGCCGCTTGTCCCGGTGACCTCGAGATACTGATTCACCAGTATGCGCCCGATACTATCTTTTTCGACATCAAGCTCAGCGATTCGCGGGTTGGCGACTATACCTGCCACCCAGAGGAGGGTGCTGGTGTGCATTTGCTGTTCGTGGTTGATTTCTATGCAGTGGTTCCGGACGCTGGTTATTCGTGAATTCAGTCTTACATCGATGTCCATGCGCTGGAGCTGTCGCATGGCATACCCGCCGAGTTTTGGCGGCATTCCGGCGAGAATCTTCGGCTCCGCTTCCACCAGGACTATTTTGATGTTGCGCGGGTCTATCATTGTGTAGAATCTGGTGAGGTGACGGTATATGAAGTCCCTCAGCTCGGTCACCACCTGGACACCGGTGTAACCTGCACCGCAGACCACAAAGGTGAGCAGTTGCCTCTGCCGCTCCGTATCCGGCTCCACGGCGGCTTGCTCGAAGACTCCGATAATGTGGTTCCTGATAAGCATGGAGTCACGGAGGGTCTTCAGGGTAAATACGTTTTCCCCGTCAGATTCGAGTCCCGATTTGTCGGTTACGCTGCCCAGAGCCAGCACCAGGT
>JAUYDO010000064.1 GCA_030691835.1 Dehalococcoidia bacterium
AAACCAGAGGTTTCCCTGGTTATCCCGGGCAATAATGTTAACAGCATTGTGGCCCAACCCATCCTTGGTGGTGAAGGTACGCCAGTTAGTTCCGTCATAGCAGGTGACGCCAGCACCCATAGTGCCAAACCACAGGTTTCCCTTAACGTCTTGGGCAATAGCCGTGACAATATTGCTTGCCAGTCCATCATTAGTGGTAAAGGTGCGCCAGTTCGTACCGTCGTAACGGCTGAGACCACCGATAGTACCAAACCAGAGGTTGCCCTGGTTGTCCCGGCCGACGGATCTGACATCATTACTAGCGAGGCCATCCAAAGTGGTATACTTCCGGTACGTCCCTTTGCCCAAATCCCATTTGACCACACCGCCCGACGTGGCCGCCCACAGCGCGTTTCCTTCAGCTAGTAATTTTTGGACCTTACTGCTGTTTGTAAAAAGTGTCCAGCCGGCATCGTTCTCTATAGGAGACCAAGATACTGTAGGTTGCGGTTGGCAGCTCACAATCAGGATTGACAGAACCAGAACTAGCAGGATTACAGCTGACTGGACTGTAAATTTCTTCATTGCTCACCTCGCTTCTCCCTCTACCTGCGGCCGAAGGGGACATTCCCTGTCAATTGCATCCAATCCGGCTCCCCTTGCCAAGGGGAAGGGGAAATCTATTTTAGAGAGGGGCGATGCCCCTCTCGTCCGCCTCTGGCGGATTGCACCTCAGTAATTGGGAATGTCATTTACTTCGGTCATGCTTCACCCGGCTGGTTAGACGAAGCTTGTGCTATTGTCCTGGGATAACGGGCATCAGCAGGTAAGACAGGTACTCCGGAGTGTGATATATCGTATGCCTCGTCTCTTTCATGTTGTTGACGTGATACCAGATGAAGAAATCGTCCCAGGGAGCATCCTGTCCCTTGATTACTAGCTGTAGTCTGTGACCGGCTTTGAAAACGTTCGAGGTGTCGCGGATGTCAATAGCGTATTCATATATCCTGCCCGGTACGATGGGTAGACTCCTTGTGTGTGGATGATATGGGCGATAGGGCTTGGATTTGCTCTCATCGAGTTCCCGGTGAGACGCCTTGAGCCACCCTTTTGATATCATTGTCTCTGAGCCATCGGGAGCTATGTCCTTAATGTCGACCATCCAGTTGGCTTCGTCCGTACTCAGGGCGGCGTGGAAATACACAGCAAGTGGTCCGGTAACTTCCAGGTCCTCGCTCAGAGGTTCCGTTACGAACTTTACGCAGGGAGCTTTGTCACCGGGCTTTGCCCAGGGCACATTAACGAAGCTTTCACAGCCCTCATTCCAGGTGGGCGGCGTCTCAGATAGCCGGCCGTTGCCCCTGAGATAGAATTTGGTCCACCTGGTCCTCGCCAGGGGCCATTCGCGCTCCGTGCGCCATTCATTAATGCCGTGTGTCCAGAGCTTAATCAGGGGCTCATCCATAATGCCGGTATCTATCCCCTTCAGCCAGTGGTCATACCTCCTCAGAACGATGTCATGGTTTTCATGCCATGGTCGGTCAAAGCCTCCTTCCCACGCCGTGGTGGTGACCAGCAGCTTCCTGGGCGTCTTCACATTCAGGAAAGCGTCAATAACCCCGGGGAGGTGGATAGCCCACGCACTCCAGCGCGTCACGAAGTAGACCGGGACCTTTATCCTGTCATACTTGGTGCAGGCTGACCTTTCCCAGTAAAACGGACCGTCATAAGGATGTAGCAAGAGGTCAAGCATGAGAGGATTTACCTCTGGATGTGTAATCAGTTTCCACATATAGGGGTAGGATTGAATTGCATAGCTACTCTTGAGCTGTATGAGCTTTGCCGCTAGCTCCTCTCTGGAGAACTCTTTCTCGCTCATAGGTTTGGTCATATGGGTATGAATCAGACGCCAGATGTGATGATAGAAGCCGAAGTTGAATATGCCGCCGTGGTAGGCGCAGTGACGGTATTCGTCGGTATACCCGTCGTGAATAAATATAGCCTTCAAGTGAGGTGGTTGCTGCGCCGCAACCAGGTATTGCGGTGTTGCCCACCATGACATACCCAGCATCCCGACCTTGCCGTTGCACCAGCGCTGCGCGGCGGCCCACTCTACGATATCGTATCCATCCTCCGCCCACTTCGTTCCGAAGTGGCAGTACTCACCGTCTGAATTGCCGGTTCCGCGGACATCAGCCTTTACATTGACGTAGCCTCTGGGTACGAAATAATCCTCCATACCGGATTCATGACCGCCGGTTCCTCTGGTATAATCCGATGCGCCGGGGGGGCAGGGAAGTTTTTGGGTATCCTTGCCGTAGGGCGAGATTGAAATCAGCGCCGGGAACTTACCCTCGGCATCCGGGCGGTACACGTCCGCCCATAGCTTAACCCCATCTCGTGCCGGGATAAGGACATCCTCGTCCAGTCTCATTTCGTACTTTGGCTGAGATACTGATTCGCGCCAGTCTTTCGTTTCTCCCATTTCAAATCCTCCTGAGAATTAACGGTTACGCGCAAGATAAGCATGATAAAGTCCATACGCAGGACGGTCGTATACTATTCTATCACACCGTGTCAAGTGCCCCTGCGTCAAGTCCTTATTAGCTATCAGCAGTCAGTTTTTTCACAGGTAATCTCTTAACCCGGACAAGCCGGAACCATCCGCCTGAGGCGGACGATTTTATCGGGGCGAAACCCACCATTCCGCTTAGGCGGATTCAAAGTGGTGGGTTGCGCTTCGCTTCACCCACCCTACTGTTTCTGATAGCTGATAGCTTATACATTGTGATGTCTGAGGGACAGACGCCTTTTTAGACGTTTTTTTCCTTGTTGCGGTACTCTGGCAGAGGTTTGGCGCTGTAGCTCTGACTGCCGTTCATGATTGCCTGCACTGCGGCTCGGGCGGTATCAAGGGAGGTGTAACAGGGGACGCGTCTTTCTGCCGCAGCACGTCTGATGTGGAAGCCATCTCGCAACGGGATGCGCCCGCCGCTGGATGTATTGATGACCGCCATTACCGTCCCATCGTGAATAATGTCAATGACATTGGGATGACCTTCACTGAGTTTTTTGCTTATCATGTTGACCGGAAGCTTGGCGGCGGCAATCATAGTGGCAGTGCCTTCGGTCGCATATAGCTTGTAGCCCAAGGATGCCAGCTTTCTGATGATGGGCAGGGCTTCCGGCTTGTCGCGGTCAGCGACACTCACCAGTATGCCTCCCTCCGGCGGTAACATCAGTCCGGCGGCGATGAGCGCCTTGGCAAGTGCCCCCTCAAAGGTGTGGTCAATGCCCATCACCTCGCCGGTGGATTTCATCTCCGGACCCAGGTAGGTGTCAACGCCGGGTAGCTTGGACATGGAGAAGACTGGGGCTTTAATAGCTATCAGGTTCTGTTTTTCACAGAGTCCGGTGGTGTAGCCCTGCTCTTTGAGACTTTTGCCCAGCATGACCTTGGTGGCTACCTTGACCATGGGCACGCCGGTGACCTTGGAGATGAAGGGCACAGTTCGGCTTGACCGGGAGTTCACTTCCAGAACATAAACAGTCGACTCCTTATTGTCAGTACTCCGCATGATAATGAACTGGATATTCATCAGACCTTTGACACCCAGCTTGCGTCCGATGCGGGTGGCGTAGTCAACGAGGGTGTCCACTTCCGGCTCGGTCAAATTCACCCCGGGGTAGACCGCCATAGCGTCTCCGCTATGGACTCCCGCCCGTTCAATGTGCTCCATGATGCCGGGAATGAGCACATCCTCGCCATCGCAGATGGCATCGACCTCCACCTCTTTGCCCTCGAGGTACTTGTCTACGAGGACGGGGTGCCTGGTATCCAGCTCCATGGCGAGGGTCATGTAGCGCACCAGCTCCGTGGCGTTGTGGACTATCTCCATTGCCCTGCCGCCGAGCACGTAGCTGGGGCGCACCAGCACCGGGTAGCCGATGAGCTTGGCTACGTTAAGGGCTTCGTCTACCGAGGTAACACCGGAGCCGGGTGGTTGCGGAATGCCCATGTGGCTCAGTAAGTCCTCAAATCTGGCTCTGTCCTCCGACATGTCAATGCTTTCGGCGCTGGTGCCCAGGAGCGGGTTGCCGGCGCGGTGCAGAGGGTTCGCCAGGTTAATGGCGGTCTGACCGCCGAACTGCACTATCGAGGGGGTGGAGCGTCCGTTCAGACCGTTCTCATTTTCCAGTATATCGCGCAGGCTCTCCTCATCGAGAGCTTCGAAGTAGAGGCGGTCGCTGGTATCGAAGTCGGTGGACACTGTCTCCGGGTTGGAGTTCACCATGATGCTCTTGTAGCCGGATTCCTGCAAAGCCCATGATGAGTGAACGCTACAGTAGTCAAACTCAATGCCCTGACCGATACGGATAGGGCCACTACCGATGACCAGCGCCTTATTGCCTTGAATGCTCTCAGCCTCGTTTTCCTGCTCGTAGGTGCTGTAGAAATAGGGAGTGGCGGCGTCGAACTCTGCGGCGCAGGTGTCAACCATTTTGTACACAGGGCGGATGTTCCAGTCGTGTCGTAATGTCCTGACCTGCTCAGGCAGTCTGTCAGCAAGGGTGCCAATCTGGATATCGGAGAAGCCGAGCCGCTTCGCCTCCCACATCAGCTCCGGGGTCAGCGGCTGGGACAGGAGCTTCTTTTCCATGTCCACGATGTTCTGGAACTTTCTTATGAACCAGAGGTCGATATCGGTCTTCCTGGCGATGTCTTCGTGGCTGATGCCCCGTCTCAGCGCGGCAAAAATCGTCCACAGCCTGAGGTCGTGGGGGTACAGCGGATAGCTCTTGACTTCTTTGCCCGACTCCCACTTGGGGTCTTCCCAGAGCAGGGTTTTCGTGCCGAACTCCAGCGAGCGCACTGCCTTCTGCAGCGCCGCTTCGAAGGTGCGGTCAATAGCCATGACCTCTCCGGTGGCTTTCATCTGGGTGCCGATGATGCGGTCGCCAGAGGCGAACTTATCAAAGGGCCAGCGCGGTATCTTGACGACAACGTAGTCCAGCGCCGGCTCAAAAGCTGCCACGGTCTTGCCGGTGACGGCGTTGGTGATT
>JAUYDO010000147.1 GCA_030691835.1 Dehalococcoidia bacterium
CCTCCTAACCTCTAACTGACTTTAATGCCTTTAGAACCTTCTCCGGTGTCAAGGGTAATTCCCAGAGCCTAACGCCCACAGCATCATAGATGGCATTGGCTACCGCTGCTGCCATGTTGATACCGCCCTGCTCGCCGGCACCCTTCGCCCCAAACGGTCCTGCCGGGTCCGGCTGTTCTATAGTTATAAGCTCCATTTCAGGCATATCCAGAGTAGTGGCAATCTTGTACGTGTCAAAATCGTCAGTGAGTATTCTTCCGGTCTTATCATCCATCATCGGCTCTTCCCAAAGGGCATAGCCCAGGCACAGTAAAGCGGCACCCTGAAGCTGTCCTTCAACTATCATAGGATTTATCATCCTACCACTGTCGTTAGCTATCACCAGCCTTGATATCTGGACCTCGCCGGTCTCCGTGTCCACCTCAATATCGGCGAATGCCGCCTGATATCCCGGCGGTGAGACCCGAGGTCTGAATGAGCAACTCCCCGTAATATGTTCCACATTCCCAAAAGCATAGAGAGCCTCTTTAATTATTTGGCTAGCTGGAACCTGTTTTTGTGGATTTGCTTTAACATAAAGTATTTTATCTTTTAGTTCCAACTCATCAGCGGTCACACCCAGCTTCTTGGATGCTAGATTGAGCAGTTTGCGTTTAGCCTCCAGTGCCGCCTCTTTTACTGCGTTCCCCACCACATAGGCGGTCCTTGAAGCGTAAGAGCCGGTCTCAAACAGGGTAACATCGGTGTCCCCCCAGATGACATGCACTTCTTCACAAGGAATATTCAGTACCTCGGCTGCAATCTGAGCTAGAGAGGTCGTAGAGTTAGTGCCTATAGGCGGCGGAAATACTGTCAGGATGATAGAAGCATCATCGTTAAACTTAATCAGGGCGTTGCTGTGTTCTATATACACCGGAAAGGCACTGGCGCCATGAGACATACAGGACACGCCTACGCCACGGCGCCGGGTCTCCGTCTGCTTCCTACCGTGTTTTTCCTTCCAACCTACCTTCTCAGCACCAATCTTGATACATTCAGCCATAGCCGTGCTAGTAATAGGAAAATTGGGACCAAAAACGCCGGGTTCACCAACTTTGCACAGGTTTCTTAGTCTGAACTCCAGCGGGTCCATGCCAAGCTTCTCTGCCGCCTCATCCATTACCTGTTCTCTGACGAAAGTCTCTTCCGGGTTACCAAAACCGCGCATAGCGCCGCATGGTATCTTGTTGGTGTAAATGGCATCTGCCCTCGCCCTAGAGCTAAGACGTCTGTATAGCGAACCAGCGGCGCCCATGCCCACCAACGCTGCATTGATTGAGCTTTCCGAATGAGCTCCTGCCTTACAGAGCACCTCTCTATCAGTTGCAGTTATGGTGCCATCCCTTTTAACTCCCATCCTCAACCTATAGGCGAACTCAGTCCTGCTGGGTCGGTCGGTGAAATCCTCTTGCCTGGTATACACCAGCTTAACTGGCTTACCCGATTTCTGCGCCAGTACTATACATATCGGTTCTTTGCATACACAAAGCCCGGCACCAAAAGCCCCTCCAATATAATCACTCCTCACCCGCACCATGCCTTCCGGTATGTCAAAGATATAACTTATCATCTTCCTCAGGAAGAACGGAAACTGGGTCTGCGTCCAGAGCGTTAGCCTGCTTCTGGCATCAAAGCTGGCAACGCAGCTAAAGGTCTCGAGTGAGGCGTGCTTCTGCTTCGACGTGTTGCCTGACTCATCAATTACATAGTCGGCGTCGCGAAGACCCTGTTCTACATCCCCCAGCGGAGGCATGACTGCGAATCCCGCCATATTTCTTTCCACAGCCTCCATCTTCGGCACACCGTTATGCCATCTCTGCACGAATTCGTGTACCTGAGGTGCACCATCTTTCACTGCCTCCGTCTCGTTAAAAACTGCTGGCAGTACTTCATACTTCACATTAATCAGTTCTAGCGCTTCCTCAGCCACCTTCTCACTTATAGCGGCTACCCCCGCTACCGCTTGCCCGGCGTAGTGTATATGATCTTCCATGATGTATTGGTCAAAAGCTCCGCCTATCTCCTCAGGAGAATGAACCTGAAACACCGAAAGATTCTCGCAATACGGTTTCTTGGGGGTATCCTTACTGGTGACCACAGCAACAACACCGGGCAGTTTCTCCGTCTTTGAGGTGTCAATACTCACCACCCTGGCATGAGCATAGGGGCTGTGGAGCACCTTACCTATCAACATCCCCGGCAGGCATATATCAGAGACAAACTTGGCGGCTCCGGTCACTTTCTCAGCGCCACTGACATCAGGCACTCTTTTACCGACTACTGAGAATTCTTCTGCGGGCATAATCTACAGCCCCTCTTCCCATTACCCTTATATTGACTACTTTCGGATATGACAGGCTATTACGTGAATTCTACACAAACTTGGGGGCATTAGCAAGGAAGGTTATCTCTCTGCTGGGTCTACGATATTAAATGCAAGACTATCAATCCTGAGTACATATGTTAGACTCATAATTAAGGATGAAATTAAGGAGGAGGAAGATGCTCAGGTTCAACGGTGTAAATCATCTGGCGATGGCAACAGGGGATATGGATAATACCACGCGCTTTCTGGCGCAACCTGCTTGGCATGAGGCTTGTCGCCGGACTGGGTCAACCGGGACATAGGCACTACTTTTTCCAGATATCCGATACTGACTTAATCGCCTTCTTTGAGTGGCAGGGCGTACAGCCGGTTCCCAAGAAGGAGCACGGGCGTCCTGTGAAAGGTCCGTTTGTTTTTGACCATGTATCCTTCGGTGTCGAGACAGAGGACGCACTGTGGGAGCTAAAAGACAAGCTGGAGGCGGCTGGCTTTTCCGTTTCTGACGTGATTGACCATGGGTTCATTCATTCTATCTACGCCCACGACCCCAACGGCATACCAATCGAGTTCTCCCACAATGTGCCCGGAGTGGATGTGAGGAAAGAGCCGCAGATGCGGGACCGTGTACCCTCCAGCGCGGCTACAGAGGGAGCGGAGCCGAAACCCGGTGTTTGGACTGCGGTGAAACAGCCGACTCATGTATCGGCGCGCAGGGTCTATCCCGGCGCCGGCAGTGAGCTGTTTCACGGGAAAAAGAAAGATTGACCTGGGATGCCCCAAAAAGCTTTAGTCGTATTTGACAGGTGCCATCCTGAGCTGTGTAGCAAAGAGGGTATCTGCGCCGCGGCGCAGGCGTGTCCCCGAAAGCTGCTCAAGCAGGAAGCTCCTTACCAGATTCCTTTGCCCGACCCGTCCATATGCCAGGCCTGCGTCGAGTGTGTGAGAGCCTGCCCCTTAAAGGCGATAATCATCACGCGTGTTTAGCTGAAATCTGAAGACGCTCCGATTCAGGTGAGCGCAGGAGGTTGCCAATCTGTCCGGTTTTATGGTAAATTACATTGGTAACCGCATGGGGCCGTAGTTCACTCGGGAGAACGTTTGACTGGCAGTCAAAAG
>JAUYDO010000181.1 GCA_030691835.1 Dehalococcoidia bacterium
TTTTTCATGCCGTTTAATTTTGACTATATACCTCTTCGTCAATAATGTCCAAATCCCCAATAAGTACGGCACAACTAAAACTAATTCATTTCACATCGGGTAATATGGTCCATGCCGGAGGGATCCTTTTTTCAAAGAAGGGCATGACTGTAATGGCACTCTCCGGACATTCTCTTTCGCATAGAAAACACCCTTGACAGTCTCTAAGATACTTCACAAACGCTTTGCCGGTTTCACTGTCAATCCTGAGGACATCCATGGGACAGCGGTCAACACATATCCGGCAACCAGTGCACAGAATGTAGTCTATCTTAGCTATGCCCATGCTACCCGCCCCTCCTTGATATCTATTATATCCAGTTCTTTGGCACGTTTCCACTGAGGTTCCAGTGCCTTTTCTTTCGGAGGCTTCATTGGATAACGCTCAAATGGCAAATCTTTGGCGAATACAGCCATCTTGCCATTGTCTTCTTTAACACAGACCCATTTTACCCAATTCTCGTTATCCATATATGGGAAATCTTCCCTTATGCGGTGTACCCTGGATTCCTTTCTGAAGAGGGCAGACTTAAGGGTCATATCGGCGCTAATAACGAGGTTTCTGGCTTCCAAAGCCATCCTCAGGCAATGCGGGTCCTGGGCATACATGTATGGGGCTAAATTATCCCGTATGTCTTCTACTCGCTCGAGAGCCTTCCGCATTCTGCTCTCTTCCCGCAATATAAGCACATCATATGGAGCAATAGCTTCCTGTAGTGCAACAAGCACGTGGTCCGGGTCAATACCGTCCTTCCTTTCCAGCGCCCGGAACGTAAGTTCTTTAAGCGCATTTGCCTGGTCGCCGCTATAGTCTACGGGAGTTATTTCTCTAGCAAGCTTGGCGGCACATTCACCAGCCTTTGCCCCGGACGTGAATGCCCCTATTATGGCGTAAGCACCTCCGCCGTATCCCGCCCACGGCACAGCATCGCCCGTGGCGAATAGACCCTTTAAGCTAGTCTCAAACCTGTTGTCAACGAGGGCGCCACCAAGTCCGCACTCCGGATAAGTCGGCATCCACTCGATTTTCTTAACAAATTTGTCGCCAACGCATGTTCCTAATCTTTGATGCATTGTCATGGGGATAGGAATCACCCGTTTTAGCCGTTGCACCTCCTCGGGAGTGAAATGTGTCATATCCAGATATATAGGCCCGTTGCCCCGCCTTACTTCCATAGCCATCGCGGGAACGAGTGTATACAGCTCAGACTTATCCAGGTACTCAGGCGAATATTTTTCCATGAACCTTTCGCCTTTGACATTGAGGAATTTTCCTCCCGTGCCCACGTACATGTGCATTCCCGGTCCCACATCATAGTGCGCTACAAAGGCGTTATGCCTTGTACAATCCATATTAGCAATGTCGGCACCCGCCCGATACATGGCAACATGTCCATCACAGGTATTGATTCTGCTTCCCGGAGGGCGACCCTTGTAATAGGTAGAACCCGTAGCCAAAACCGTGGTATTAGACTTAAATATATGCCAGTCCCCGTTGACAATATCAAAACCTACTGCGCCTGCCACCTGACCGTTCTTCGTAAGCAGTTCGGTCATCATAACCTTATTGATTTGTTTGACTCCTCGCTTGCGCGCTTCCTTAGCCAGAGCGTCCATCATCTGGGGACCATGAAACATGACATTGGGTATTATGGCACGCCCCGGATGGCGGACCAGCTTACCATCCGGTGTTTTTTCGAATTCCACCCCGAAGCCGTCCATTTCTTTAACCAGGCCCCAGACCATGGCCAGATGTTGCTGTAACCGCTCCTGGTCGAGCAGATAAGCCGCCTCTTCTACCAGCGTCTTGTATAACCAGTCATAGTCATCCTCTTCCGGGAAATATACAGTGATAATACCGGCGCCAAATGTGGCAAAACTGCTTTTCCCCGCATGTCCCTTATCTACCTGTATCACCCTGTCTGCACCGAACTGTTTAGCTTTAATAGCGGCATGGCAACCAGCCGCACCTCCCCCAAGTACCAGGACATCCGACTCGTGTACCTGTGTACCCTGTACCATACTTGTTCCTCTCTTTAGTTTGATATTACGAAACCATGGCTATAGTACTCAGATAGTCTTAATATGACGCCGATTCTCTTTTCAGGTGCGTATCAGTGAGCCAGCACATAGTGGTAAAATATAATACAACATTTATTTCTTTGTTGTCAAGACGGTTGACTTCGGTTCGTTTGAGGTATAAAATCAGTTCCATCGGACAAGGCATACATAATGTGACATTTTCATAATTATAGCTAAAAAGGAGGGAACGTTTATGCCATTCAAGGATTTAAGGGAGTTCATTGCGCGGTTGGAGAAGGAGGGTCAGCTTAAGAGGATAAAGGAAGAAGTTGACTGGAACCTGGAAGCCGGCGCCATAACACGCAGGGCTCTTGAGGAAAACCTGCCGGCACCGTATTTCCAGAAAATCAAAGGCTATCCTGCCGGATATGAGATGGCAAGCGGTATTCTGGGTAACATCCAGCGGGTGGCTATCGCCATGGATATGGCTCCGGATGCACCGGTAAAGGAACTCATCGAGGAATACCTGAAAAGGAAAGACAAGCCGATAAAACCGGTAATGGTAAAGGATGCGCCCTGCAAGGAGAATATTTTGAAGGGTGACAGGGCAGACCTTCTCAAATTTCCGGTTCCCATGATACATGAAGGCGATGGTGGACGCTACCTGGGCACCTGGCACATAACAGTCTCCAAAGAGCCGGGTGGCGACTGGGTTAACTGGGGAATGTACCGCCACATGCTCCATGACAGCAAATCCTTCGCCATTCTGGCACCGCCGCCCAAGCATTTTGCGCTGATGATGGAGAAGGCTCCCGCTAAACCGATGGAAGTTGCATTAGTCATAGGCACGGAGCCTATCTCGTCTTTCTGTGCGTGTACTCCCATGCCCTACGGCGTTTCTGAGGTTGACGTCGCCGGCGGCCTCAGGGGTGAGCCGGTAGAGCTCGTGCAGTGCGAGACGATTGACCTGACCGTTCCCGCTACCGCCGAGATAGTGATTGAGGGTGAGATAAGACCCGGAGATATGAAAGACGAAGGACCTTTCGGAGAGTACACCGGCTACCGCAGTGAGCAGAGAAGACCGAGACCGGTAGTCAGGGTAAAAGCGATTACCCACCGCAACAATCCTATATTCACCATGTCCTGCATGGGCGTACCGGTAGACGAGTCCGCCGCCGCATTTGCGGTGTGCAAGAGCGCCTCATTTCTGGATGAACTCAGAAGCAAAGGATTGCCGGTTACAGGCGCTTATCTCGTGCCCGAGGGCGCCAGTCACGTTTTGGTGGTGTCAACCAAGGTTCCCTACTACAACATCGCCGGTGAGATAGCGCACGTTGTCTGGGGAGCCAGGCACGGCTGTCTCACGCCAGTGGTCATTGTCGTAGAGGATGATGTAGACCCGTGCAACCTGAAACAGGTTTTCCATGCCATGATGACCAAGTGCCATCCGTGGAGAGGAATAAACAAAATCGAGCATGCCCTGGCATGGCCCCTGATTCCATGGCTGAATAACTATGAGCGAGAGTTCCGTATAGGGGCTAGGGTGTACTTTGACTGCACCTGGCCCATTGACTGGAAGCCTGCCGACATTCCTAAGAGGATGTCCTTCGCCGAGGCGTATCCGGAGGATGTAAAAAAGAAGGCGCTGGCTATCTGGGAGAAGTACGGCTATTAGGGAAGCTTAAGAATTTGGCTTTAGGGAACGACGGCGGCTATTAATAAGTAAGAGAGGGGCTTTAATGCCCCTCTCTTACTTATTACTCTTCCTGAGTGGGAAGAGGACCAGGGAGGATGGGTTTCCTCAACTATCATTAATAGCTTATCAACCTTAAGGCAAGATTAGAAAGTCGTTAGCAGTTGATTAGAGTTTTCGATTAGGGTCGGGAATGATGAGCGGCGGTTTCTATCTCTTTTTACCCACCGGCATGATGT
>JAUYDO010000192.1 GCA_030691835.1 Dehalococcoidia bacterium
CTCGAGGACGCCGCTGTGCTAGCACAGGAGCTATATGGCGAAAGCCAGGAGCAGTATAACCGGTTCGTCAATCAGCTCCTGGCAACGTACGTCAGTGCCCGGGACAAGGACTTCCTTATCCTGTTCAGCCCCGGAGGCTGGGGAGGTGCCCTGGCAGTAAACTCCGCAGACTGGTGGAGCATACTGTCCGGCATCGAATCGGAGCTTGACGAGTCCGGCTATTCAGCGCTGGTGCTCAACTATCAGCGCACCATTAACACTCTGCGGGGTTGCCTTAATGAGCTCAAGGAGATGGTGACCGGCTACTCTTCTAAAGCCACCGAGCTTGCCTATAGAATCAAGTTCATCACCGCTCACAACCCTGACATCAGGATTATACTGACGGGCGAGAGCACCGGCACGGTAATCGTCGACTATGTCATGAAAATGCTGGACGACAATAAGCGGGTTTTCAGCATACAAGCCGGCACCCCGTTCTGGCATACCAGCAGCAGGCCGGACAGGACATTACTGATAAATAATAATGGCGTTACCCCGGACTCCTTCAGCGACGGGGATGCCCTGACAATCTTTTGTGCCACTCTTAAATCATGGTTCAGTACGGCGCCGAAGGGTGAAGCCACGCTGATGAACTTCATCGTGGCTCCGGGACATGAGTACTGGTGGCAGAACCCGGTGGTCTATTCCCAGATAGATAGCTTCCTGAAAAAGAACTTCGGAGTCAATGCGTCGTAGAAAGGGGCGACAAGTGTCTGAGAAGGTAGTCTTAGCCTATAGCGGCGGAGTCGATACCTCGGTAGCCATCAAGTGGGTGGCTGAGAAATATAAGATGGACGTTGTCACGCTGACGGTTGATGTGGGCAATGTGCCAAACCTGGAAGCCATCCGCGACAAGGCGCTCAAGGTCGGCGCGGTGAAGGCAGTGATAATGGACGCCAGGGACATATTTGTGAAGCAGTTTGTGTTCCCGGCGTTGCAGGCGGATGCCATATACGAAGGACAGTATCCGCTCGCCACCGCTTTAGCGCGACCGCTGATAGCCAAACTGCTGGTGGATGTCGCCCTCGAGGAGGGCGCTACCGCGGTGTCTCACGGCTGCACCGGGAAGGGCAACGACCAGGTGAGGTTTGACGTCAGCATAAACGTCCTGGCGCCGCACCTGAAGATTATCGCCCCGGCGCGGGACTGGGGCATGACCCGCGAAGAGACTATCAAGTACGCCCAGAAGCACGGCATTCCCCTGCCGGTGACTGCTAAGAGTCCCTATTCCATCGATGAGAACCTGTGGGGCAGGAGCATCGAGTGCGGTGTCCTCGAGGACCCCTGGACCGAGCCGCCGGAGGATGCTTTCCTCTGGACCAAATCGGCGAGCGAAGCCCCGGACAAACCGGCTTATATCGAGATTGAGTTTGAGAAGGGAGTGCCGGTAGCGCTCGATGGCAAAAAGATGGACGGTGTCAGCCTTATCCAGCGCGTGAGCGATCTGGCGGGGAGCCACGGCATCGGGCGTGTTGACCATATTGAGAACCGGCTGGTGGGCATAAAGTCCAGAGAAGTGTATGAAGCGCCGGCGGCGACGGTACTGCTCCAGGCGCACCTTGCCCTCGAGGCGATGACCCTGTCCAAGGACCAGTTGAGGTTCAAGCAGAAAGTAGTACCGGAATACTCCGACCTCATCTACAACGGTCTCTGGTTCACCGCTCAGCATCAGGACCTGGCTACCTATGTGCAGAGCACACAGCGCTATGTCACCGGCACGGTGCGTGTGAAGCTGTGCAAGGGGCGCGCCGCTGTGGTGGGGCGCAAGTCACCGTACTCGCTGTACAGCTTCGGGCTGGCTACCTATGACAGGGGCGACCAGTTCGACCAGAGCGCGTCAGTGGGTTTCATCCATATATGGGGCTTGCCGGTAAGAATCCAGGCTAAGGTGCAACAGATAGGAGAGCCAGAAGGTCCGCTGGGTATCTTGAAGCCGAAGAAGAAGGGGGCGAAGTGACCCTTATTCGCGGGCGTTTCCAGAAGGCGGCAGACCAGTCGGTAATCGCTTATACGTCCTCAGTGCCTTTCGACTGGCGGCTGTATCCCTATGACATAATCGGCAGTATCGCCCATGCCCGGATGCTTGCCAGGCAGAGCATCATCACCGAGCAGGAAGCCCAGGCTATCATCGCCGGTCTCACCTCTATCAAGGAAGAGATAGAGAAGGGCGAACTCCAGTTCAAACCGGAGCTGGAAGACATACACATGAACATCGAAGCCCGCCTGATAGAGAAGATAGGAGACCCGGGACGGAAACTGCACACCGCCCGCTCGCGGAACGACCAGGTAGCGCTGGACATGCACCTCTTCCTCAAAGACGTGGTATTCAATACCCTGGTCAGCATCAGGGAGCTTCAGCAGGCTCTGGTAGACGTGGCGTCAGCCAACAAGAAGGTGGTTATGCCCGGCTATACCCATTTACAGCCGGCACAGCCGGTGCTCCTCGCCCATCATCTTCTAGCTTATTTTGAGATGTTCCAGCGGGACCGGCAGCGCTTCGCCGATTGCCTGATGCGTGCCGATGTCATGCCGCTGGGCAGCGGCGCGCTGGCTGGCGTGACCTATAATATAGACCGGGAGTTCGTTGCCAAAGAGCTCGGCTTCAGCAAGATAAGCCAGAACAGTATGGATACGGTATCCGACCGTGATTTCATGATTGAGTACGAGGCGGCGGCGAGCATCTGCATGATGCACCTATCCCGTCTGGCTGAGGAGATTGTGCTCTGGTCATCAGCCGAGTTCGGTTTCATCGAGCTTGACGAGGCGTACGCCACCGCCAGCAGTATCATGCCCCAGAAAAAGAACCCGGACGTGGCAGAGCTGGCGCGGGGCAAGACCGGAAAGGTATACGGCAACCTCATGGCTTTCCTGACCATGATGAAGGCGCTCCCTCTCTCCTACAACCGCGATATGCAGGAGGACAAGCAGGGCTTGTTCGACACAGTGGACATCCTGTTATCAACGCTGGAGGTCTTCACCGGCATGATAAAGACGGTCGAGGTCAGGGCGGACAAAATGGCACAGGCGGTCGACCGCGGTTACATTCTGGCTACGGACCTGGCTGACTACCTGGTCAGGAAGGGTGCAGCCTTCCGCACCGCTCATGGGATTGTGGGTAAACTGGTCGCCTACGCAACTCAGAAGGGAAAGACA
>JAUYDO010000227.1 GCA_030691835.1 Dehalococcoidia bacterium
TGCCGTCTCATAGGTGGCGCTCAGCTTATGAGAGATGGTAAGCACCACAAATTCATCTGTCTCCTGAGCAACCTTGTCATATATCTCGGCAAAGTTGCCAAGGGAGGGCACGGCTGTAGTAGGCATGATTTTACTGCGCACCAGCTTTTCATAGAACTGGTCTGTGGTCAGGTCAATGCCGTCCCGGAAACACTCAGTACCGAAGAGAACATTGATGGGGATAATGGTAATACCAAGCTCTTTGACAATGTCAGATGGTATATCGCCCAGGCTATCGGCAACAATTTTCACTGTCATGGGTAGCACACTCCTGCTATTCTACGGAAATAATGTAGTCATAATGGGGCTGACCACCTCGTACTATCTCAACCTGCAGATGTGGATGCTGTTCACGAATATTGCTGGCAACCCCCTCCGCCTCGGCTTGCTCGGTGTCTTCACCGTAGTAGACAGTGACTACCTCATAATCATCCAGATTCAGCTTTGCCATTACCTGCTCAAGCGCGGCGGGGGCGCTATCGCCAACGGACACCAGCTCGTCATCCAGAAGCCCGATAGCCTGTTTCCTCTTTATCTGTAAACCGCCTATCCTGGTGGAGCGTATGGCGCGGGTAATTTCGATGGATTTGACCACGGATTTCGCCTTGTCCATAATGTCACAATTAGTATCGAAATCCGCTTCGTAGTCGAAGGCTAATAGGGCGGCGACGCCCTGGGGAATGGTCCTGGTGGGAACTATCTTGACCGTCTTCCTGGTCAATGACTGTACCTGGCTGGCGGTAAGCACAATATTTTTGTTGTTGGGCAGGATGATTGCCTTGTCCGAAGCTACCGCTTCGACCGCCTGAAGCAGGTCCTTGGTGCTGGGGTTCATTGTCTGCCCGCCGGGGACAACTATAGCGCCGAGGCTGGTAAAGACGTCCTTCAGCCCGTCTCCGGCAGCGACGGCGATTATAGCGATATCAGACACAGGCGCTTTCTGCTTCTGCATCTCCACATAATCATCGTGCTGTTCATCCATGTTGCGGATGCTTATCTGATGCAGTGTGCCCAGTGACCCAGAGTAGTGAATTACCGTGCCAGGGTCAAGGGTATGGATGTGAATTCTCACTGTTGATTTGTCACCGACCACAATCAAAGACTCGCCCTTCCTGCGCAGCTTCTCCCTGAGCCAGTCAGGGTCCAGCTTCTCTCCCTTGATAAGGAACTCGGTGCAGTAGCCGTACGGCACCTCTTTCGCGGTCGTCTGCTTAATCCTTGCCGGCATGGCGACATTGCTGGCAATCATCTGGGGTTTCCGGAACTGCATCTGCTCCGTCTCCCCTCTCAGGTAGCGCAGTGCGCCTTCCATAATGGTGTAAAGCCCCTGACCACCGGCATCCACCACACCCGCTTCCTTCAAAACGGGAAGCAGGGTAGGAGTATTAGCTACCGACTCGCCAGCGGTATTAACAATACACTCGACAACTGAACACAGGTCACAATTATTTTCCTTAGCGTGAGCCACGCCCGCCTCTGCCGCCTCCCTGATTACGGTGAGTATCGTCCCTTCCACCGGATTGCTCAGTCCTTTGTAAGCCGCCCTGGACGCTTCTGCGAAGGCTTCGGCGAAGTCCCTGCCGGTAAACTGGTCTTTATTCAACAGACCCTGAGCCAGACCACGCCATATCTGGGACAGTATGACGCCGCTGTTGCCCCTGGCTCCCATCAAAGCGCCCTTTGACATAGCCTGGGACACCGCCGCGGCGCTGTGGTCAGGCGCACGATAGGCTTCCTCCACGGTAGAACGCATGGTGAGCAACATATTGGTGCCGGTATCGCCGTCAGGTACGGGAAAGACGTTCAGAGCGTCAATATCGGAGACGCTCTTCTCCAGCCACGCCGTAGCGGCGGCGAACATTTCCCGGAGCTCCTGACCATTGACGCAATCAACTTTTTTCACTGCCGATACCTCACTCGATTATGACCACCCCCCTCGCACCCGACCACCATTTTTCTCCTGCCGCTATCCACCTATGCCTGCTTTGAATAATATCAAGAAATATGATAGTATGATGAACGGTAGTTTACTACAAAATATCTTATATGTCAAAGGAGTATTTGAGTTGAAGTGCGACCTGTGTGGTAAAACAGTCCAGTTTGGCAAGAACGTAAGCCATTCCAAGGTGCATACCAACCGCCGGTTTATGCCCAATATTCAGAGCGCCACCGTTACCATTGGCGGAGAGACGAAGCGGCTCAAACTCTGTACCAGATGTATCCGTACCCAGAATAAAATAAAGACCAGGTAGCTCGTTCACGACCTTTATTGCCCTTTTTCCCCTTCCCCTTGCGTGTCGGAAGGGGAAATTTGTTTTGTAGCCCTTCTTATTCTTATCGCCTTTTTAGCCCGGCTTAGCTGACGCCGCACCTGCTGTGGAGCCGTCCCGCCCACGGTATTCCTGGCTGATATGGAGGACTGCGCCGTAATCTTATAGACATCTTCATCAAACAGCGGCGAAAACTCTTTATAGTCTTTGAGACTTAGCTTTGCGAATGTCTTTCCCTTCTTAGTTGCGTAGGCGACCAGTTTACCCACAATCTCATGAGCGGTGCGGAAGGCTGTACCCTTCCTGACCAGGT
>JAUYDO010000268.1 GCA_030691835.1 Dehalococcoidia bacterium
CATCGGAGTACAGCCGCGGGTAGCTCTCCAGCCTGGCGCCGGGGGAAGCGCCGTAGTGCAAAAGCGCCACGCCGATGTTTATCAGGTAACACCTCGTTGACTTATGTCGGTCGACGTCAATGTGGGAGCCATCACTGGCTATGACCGTGAAGTCGGCAGGGAGCGGCGGCGCCGGGTAATGGTCACAGAGCCCATCGGTCAGACCGGCGACCAGCCACGTAGTGCGGCTGGCTGTAATCTTGTTCTTAAGATGGTCAAGGTTGATACTTCTGTCGTGGATTATGTCCAGTGCGTGCCTGAGGTGTTCCTGCTTCTCCGCCATGCCAGCCTTTAGCCTGGCGACCATTTCCCCTACCTCTCCGGCAATCCCGGTCAAATCCAGCGACATCGGCTCACTCTGTCGACTCTTTTATCCAGCCAAGATAGTCGGTGTTGCCCTTGTCTATTGCCCACGAGACGATGCAGGGCACCTTATAAGAGTGCAGTTCCTTTACTCTTTTGATGACCCTGTCGACCAGCCCGGCGCGGGTCTTGACGATGAGAGCGATTTCACCGGCTTCCTCGATTTTACCGCGCCAGCGGTAGATGGAGTGCACCGGGAAGAAGTTGACGCAGGCGGCAAGCTTTTCCGCTACCAGCTTGACCCCAATTTCGCGGGCTTCCGACTCATCCTTAGCCGTTATATAGATGGAGCGATACTGCATTTCAGCCATTGCAGACAGTATAATGCATCAGGGCTAAAGAACTCAAGGGTTGTGGGAAACGTATTGATGAATTGAGAATATGATGTTTTGTTGTTAATCTGAGTCACTGGGAGACCTTCGCGCCGCCCAGAAACAGATTCTATCCCTTCCCAGACAGGCGCAGGTGGAAATTGCCCGGGCTATTGACCGCCTGGCAGATACTCCCAGGCATTCCGGTTGCAAGAAACTGCGAGGAACAGACCTCTGGCGCATCAGGCTGGGGCGCTACAGAATGGTCTATGTCATTAATGAAGAAGACCAGCGGATAACCGTGGTCAAAGTGGCACCGCGGCGAGAGGATACTTGAACAAAAGGGCACAGATTTATAATCCTGTGCCCCTTCAGCAGTCTTTCTTATCTACGGCTTTACGGCGATGACGTCTATCTCCACCAGCATGCTGGGTTTGGCGAGGGAAGCCGGCTGGAAGAAGGTGCTGGCGGGCGGCTCCTCAAGGAGCCTGGGCGCGTACTTCTGCCAGTACTCCCGCTCCGTCTGGCGCATGACGGCGTAGTCCTCCACGCGCTTCAGCATGATTACCGTCTTGATGATGTTGTCCATCGAGGTGCCGGCTTCGGTGAGGGCAGCACGGATTTTGTCCAGGGCTACCTTCATCTGGTCCGCCACGTTGTCCGAGGAGACCTCTCCCGTCTCCATGGTGCGTCCGCTGGAGCCGGACAGGAACACCAGGTCACCGACCACCACCGAACGGGCAAACTGTTGCTTCTTACCGGCGTAAATCAATGGATATGTCTTTTTCTTCATTATTTGCTTTCCTCCTTCTACTCTACTTTTTCATCCATACGCACGATGCGGAATTCCCTCTTGGCAAAGGGTTTTGGTTTCTGGTCTATGAAAATCTGGTCACGTTTCCATTGAGCCTTGAGCTTCTTACGACTAGCCTCTGTAGCGGCGCGGTCAATCTTCAAAGTCTTCATATCAATCACAGCGCCGTAGTCCCGCCGCGCGCTCTCCACCGAGACGTACCCATTCTCGACATCTCTCTGCAAATAGTCCAGGTCTCTGTCCAGCGGGTCTCCATAGCCACCACCACCGGGCGCCCTGAAGTACAGGATATCACCCTCTTTACAATTCTCCCCGCCAGCCCGGTTTATCATCGTTACAGTCCCGTCTTTGTGAATTATCTTGTTTTCCCCATGCAGACCAGGCATGCCGCCAAAAATACCATAAGGCGGGATTTCACAGCGGTCATTAGCACCGCCAACTTCACAATCGTGACCGACAGGACGCATTACAGTTACACCGGAAAGCCCTCCCCTGAACCTTCCGGGGCCACCGGAGTCGGTAACGTAGCCATATTCCTCAACAAAAAACGGATATCTGCTTTCAAACACTTCCATCGGCACCTGAGAAACGTGCCCGCCGATTCTGGGACCTCCGGCGCACTGGAAGCCATCCTTGGTTGCTCTGGCTCCCCAGGCACAGGGGTCAGCACCAAGATACCAGGCATAATATTCTCCTGTCCTCGGGTCAAAACCACCAGCGATGTGAGCTGTAGCCGTCCCCGAGTCTGAAGCAGTAACCCTCTCCGGTACTATTCTTGCCAGTGCTCCGGTGATAGTATCAATAATTCTGGAAGTAGTCTCAGTGTTGCCACTCACTACCGGTGCCGGGAACTTGGCGTTGACCACCAGACCCTCCGGAGCAATGATGGTAACGGGACGGTAACAGCCATGATTACCGGGTATCGTTGGGTCAGTGAGGTTAAAGAGGGCGCAATATGTAGCCGAAGTCAGGTTACCCATGACGCAGTTAGCAGGACCTTTTGTCTGCGGGTCTGACTTGCTGAAGTCAAAGGTGATATTACTGCCCTTAATTGTAATTTTGACGCTGATTTTAACCGGTCTGTCCTTATCAATACCGTCATTATCCAGATAATCAGCGAAAGTGTACTCACCATCAGGGAACTTATCAATCTCAGCACGCATACGCTGTTCGGAGTAGTCCATAGCCCAGTCCATGCTTTCATTCATGGTGGCAGCACCATACTTCTCAAACATTTCCTGCATCCGCTTCTCACCAATATGGCAGGCGGCTATCTGAGCCTGCAGGTCCCCCCAGGTAAAGGTAGGCACCCTGACATTGGCTAACAGCAGGTTCCTGAATCCTTCATTCAGTTTGCCCGCGTCAAACAGCTTGGTAGGTGGAATACGCACGCCTTCCTGAAAGATACTGGTGGTATCTCCAGCGAAGCTACCCGGATGCATACCACCTATCTCGCCATGATGACCTCGTGCTACAGCAAAAAATACCAGCTTACCTTTATGAAAGACGGGAACAAGGATGTCTATATCCGGTAAATGTGTGCCTCCCGGGAAAGGATTGTTATGGATAAGCACGTCTCCCTGATGCAGATTCTCAAAACCAAAATGGTTAATAATAGCCCTAGCACATAGTTCCAGAGCACCAAGATGTACAGTCACACCCTGGGATGAAGTCATGAGTTCACCCTTACCGGTAAGTAAAGCCGTGGAGAAGTCCAGCACCTCGTTGAAGATGGGGTGGTAGGAGGTACGTCTCAAGACCTCCGCCATCTCCCGTGGAATTGACTCCAGCAGACTGCGCAGAACCTCGTAGGTGAAAACGTCTTTAGTTCCAGTTTTTGCTTTCATCTGCATCACACCTCTTTCTTATGTCTTAACCTCGATGATGATGTTGCCGTATTTATCTATCCTGGCTTTCTGCCTGGGCGGGACTACCGTGGTGGTATCCATCTGCTCTATGATGGCGGGACCGTTTATGACGTTACCAGCCTTGAGCAGGGAGCGCTCATACGTGGGGCAGTCCACGTAGTCTTTGAACTCCTCGAAGTAGACTTTCCGGTCCTTTTTGAAGGCTTGCTGTGGGCTGGCGGTGCCCTTCTCGATTTCGTACGTCTGGGCTTTGGGTATGGGACCCGTCGCCGAGACGGAAAGGGTGAAGAACTCACACGGCGCTTCGGGTGAAGAATGACCGTAGAGGTACTTGTGCCGCTCGTGAAACAACGCCTCTATCTTTTTGAGCGACTTCTCCGTGACCTTCCTCCTGGCGATTTCTTGGGGAATCTCAATTGTTACCTCGTGCGCCTGACCTTCGTATCTCATGGCAACGCCGTATTTAAGCGTGATTTCCGCTTTTTTGAAACCCAGCTCCTCTATCTTTTTGAGTGCCTCCGTCTTCATCTCGTCGTAAATCGCCTGCATGTGCTCCGGGTCAGCCTTGGTGGTGCGTACCACGTAGGAGCGGAACACATCGTACCTGGCGTCTGCGGTGATGAGTCCCAGGGCGGAGAAGCACCCCGGAGCCATGGGCACGACGACGCGCGGGATGCGTAGCTCCTGCGCCATTCTTACCGAGTGCACCGGCGCGGTGCCGCCGAAGGCGACCAGCGTGAAGTCCCTGGGGTCGTAGCCGCGCTGTACCGTCACCACGCGCATTGCGCCAATCATGTTGGCGTTGACCAGGCGGTAGATGCCGTATGCGGCGTCAGTGAGGCTCATGCCCAGCTTATCGGCGGCACTCTTCCTGATGGCGGCTCTTGCCAGCTCTATGTCTACCTTCATATCACCGCCCAGGAAGTAATCTGAGTTGATATAGCCGAGAACCATATCCGTATCGGTGATAGTCGGCTCGGTGCCGCCCATCCTGTAGCAGGCGGGACCGGGCTTAGCGCCGGCGCTCTGTGGCCCTACGTGGACGGAGTTAGCGGCATCCAGCCAGACGATACTGCCGCCGCCGGCACCTATCTCAACCATGTCCATGATGGGGGCGCCGCTGAAATATTTACCATCGGTGTAGAACTCGGTGGTTACCGATGGTTTGCCGTCCTTGATAACGCAAACTTTGGTGGTGGTGCCGCCCATGTCGAAGGCGATGACATTAGGATAGCCGATAAGGATGCCCAGGTCGGCGGCGGCGCTGACGCCGCCGGCGGGTCCGGAGTCAATGGTGTACACCGGTCTTTGACCGGCAACCTCCGAGGACATTATGCCGCCGCTTGACTGCATGATGTAGAACTCTCTGCTGAAACCCGCCGCGCTAAGCTTACTGCGCAGGTTGCGGATATATGACTGCATGATGGGCATGATGTATGCGTTGAGTGTCGTGGTGCTGAGGCGCTCGTACTCCCTGATGACGGGCAGGATTTCGCTGGACAGAGATATAGCTACTCCGGGCAACATCTCGCGCAGTATCTCCGCCGTCCTCTGCTCGTGCTTCGGATTAAGGAAGGAGAAGATGTAGCAGATGGCTACCGCCTTGACGTCTTTGGCTCGTAGCTCCCGCGCGATTGCCCTGACCTCTGCCTCGTTAAGCTCCTTTATCACATTGCCCCGGTGGTCCAGCCGCTCGTTAACCTCAAACCGGCAGGGGCGGCGCACCAGCGGGTCATAGCCGCCGACGTAGTCCTGCGGCAGGTCCATCTGGAGGTTGTACATGTCCGTGGGGTTGTAGATGACGCGCTGCCCGCGCCGGAGCTCCAGGTTGTCCCTGAACCCCTTGGTGGTGACGATTGCCGTCCTGACACCCTTGTGCTCGATGATGGTGTTGGCGCCTACGGTGGCACCGTGGGCGAAGAAGGTGGCATCACGCAGGTCTACTCCTGCCCGGGCTACGGAGTTCATGATACCGACTGACGAGTCATCCGGTGTGGAGGGCACCTTGGATATCTTCATCATCCCCTTTTCGTCAATAGCGACCAGGTCGGTGAAGGTGCCTCCGACGTCTACTCCAACGCGGTATTTCATAGGTAATCAGCACTCCTTTCTCGAAACGGAATCACCATATTATAACATCTGAAAAACCGTTTTACCAGATAGGTGAAGTGATTGAGGGGCATCCGCGACCAAAATCCCCCTTTAAGAGGCTGTCTAAAAAGGGTAATGGTACTGCAGGCCTCCGTGCCTGCAAGCCGTCTCACAGGCAGGGACGCCTGTGCCACCGTCGATATTTTTGGGCGTTTTGGACAGCCTTAAGAGGGGGATTCTAGTGCTTTACTTTGAGTTTC
>JAUYDO010000026.1 GCA_030691835.1 Dehalococcoidia bacterium
AGCAAGCGGTAGAGTAAGGCATCGTAGATGAAATCCTTATGCCGAAGAAAGAAAAGAAACCGGAGAAGAAATAGCTGTATTTGTTAGCAAAAACAGAAAAAGCCCTTATGCAAATTACTGCGTAAGGGCTTCTTTTGGTTCATTTATTTGAATTAAAGGATTAGAGTTTGGTTGGTAGTGCTTGACAAATTGAATATAGTGAGGTATCTTATACCCATAGGGTGTAAGGGTGCAAATTGAGTTCTCGACCAATCGCTTGGCTACCGCGAGTGTGAGTTTCTCAGAAGCTAGCCGGCTTTTCGGTATTCCCGTTGGCCGGAAGTATATTCAGCGGTTGGCGGTTCTGAGAGCTACAGACAAATTCACCCAGCTCTATGGACACCGGGCGTTGCGGTTGCACCCTTTGAAAGGGAACCGTGCCGGACAGTACTCGATGATTCTTACCGGAAACTATCGGCTTATTGTTGAAAAGGTCAAAGAAGACCAGATTCGCATCGTTGATGTGGAGGACTACCATGGTAACTAAGACGGATGCTTACCCGGATGTTGCTATCCCACCAGGGGAATACCTTGCGGAGGAAATTCAGGCACGAGGCGTCTCTCAAAAGGAACTGGCAAGGCGCATGAGACGACCGCTGAACGCCATCAATGAAATCATTAACGGGAAGAAGACCATCACCGCCGAGACGGCATTGCAACTTGAGGAAGTCATGCCGGAAATCCCGGCACGGTTCTGGTTGAACCTGGAGACTGACTACCAGCTTACCAGGGCGTTGATAAACAAGCGCACCAAAGTCGCATAGCTATTCAGTTCGTAGCGCTCCACGTTCGCTCCATGAATAAGCTAAATGGAGCTGGGGTATCAATAGGTAGAACTTTTATGATGAGGTTCAAGCTTCAGGTTTGATTGTGGTTAATTACTGCGCAATCCGGGATAATAACGTAAAGCTGCTTCTTACGTTAAATAAATTGGAGGAAATCAAAGAAAATAAAGGGTTGGCCTCATGAAAAGGATATCTGGTTATATACTGGGAAAACTGATTCCACTTGTCATGGTCAGCGTTATTCTTATGTTCAGCGGTTGTACTACCTCGAAAGGTGAGGGATTTGCCATTTATTTAACCAGAGAGGATATACCTGTTGCCAGAATGCCAGTGCTAAGCCATGTTGAAATCGCTAAACAACCTGTTATTTCCATTATCGATGTAATTGAATATGATGAAAAAACACATGAAATGCTGCTCACTCCAAGTGCTTATGAGCGTATCTCAAAGCTAGAGGTCCCGGTATCGGGCAGGTCTTTTGTGGTCTGTGTCAATAGGAGTCCCATCTATTGGGGCGCATTCTGGACGCTGCTTTCATCCATACCATTTGATGGGGTTGTCATTTTGAAGCCCGTTGTCTATGAGGAGGATGGGAACAGCATTTGGCTTAACCTTGGTTATCCCTCGCAGCAATTCTTCACGGGTGAAGACCCCAGGCTTAACGCAGAAGTAATGAAATCACTGGAGCAGGCGGGCAAGTTGAAATAAGTCTGGAGACTAAACAGATTATGGAGCTGAGGGGATTCGAACCCCCTACCTCTTATAATATTTACAGTGGCTCGTATAGCTCCCTGTAGCGCTTGGTCAGCTCAGCCAGCGAGGGGTAGCCGGGGCGTGTACCCACCTTAGCGATGACGAACCGGGCGATGGTATCGCCCAGCCAGCCGCACTCGAGCATCTGTCTGCCGTTAAGAAAGCCATACAGGAATCCGGCGGCAAAGGCGTCGCCGGCGCCGGTGGCATCAACCTGTCGCGCTGTCTCGGAGTGGGAGTCCACTCCGTACTCTTTCCCGGTATCTCTGATGTAGCACACCGCGTTAATGGTGCCGGTGCTCAGCTCGAGCTTCCTGCCCTTGCCCAGTGTGACCACGACAATTTTACATCCCAGCTCCAGGCAGGTCTCTGCCGCGGCGACCATGTGTTTCCCGGCTATCTGAGTTATCTCACGGTGATTGACAAAGAGTATGTGGGTGCGTTTGAGGATTGGCTCCAGCGCGTGTAGCTTCTTGACCGCGTACAGCGCGCCGGGCGAAAAGCTCAGCTTGAGCGAGGGCTTCAGCCTGGCTACCAGCTCGAGGGATATCTGGAACTGTGCCTCGTTGGCGAAGGAGGTGAGGTGAAGCACCTGTGCCTGGTTGAGGTAGTCCATGTCCAGGTCATCCATTGTCAGCAGGCTGTTGGCTCCGGGTGATACATAGAGGGAGCGTTTGCCCGGGCTATCGGTGAGACAGAGCACCGCGCCGGACCGGGAATCCTTTTTTATCTTCACACGCCCGGTATCCACACCCACGGACTGGAAGTCTTGAATTAAAGACTGTCCATCAGAGTCATCACCGACCACGCCGCCGAAGCCGGTCTTTACGCCGAGCTTCGCCAGTCCATAGACGGTGTTTGCCGCAGAGCCGCCGGGCGAAGTGGTCACGTCTTTGACCACCGCCTCGCCGTCGCTTAAAATGCGCTCTACCCGGTACAGGTAGTCCATGTTCAGGGCACCCAGCCCTATAACCTGGATATTATTCATCGTATCCCAACCTTCCGCTCAATGGTAGCATTTAGCCGCATAATGAACAAGCACGGGGTCACTTATTTGTGCCTGCTGTACCGCTTCGGCGTTTAAGAAAAAGCGTCGCCACGACTATGGCGAGCGAGAAACCCGCCATAAGAATGTAGCTCGCCTGGTAAGTGCCGGTTACGTCTCTCATGAAGCCCGTGAGCGCGGGTCCCGCCAGCACTCCCAGGTTAAGGCACGTAGCGGCTATACCGTAGCCGAGCCCGAGGCGCTTGTGCTCGACAACCTCGGATACCTTGGCGAAGACGGGGGTAGGTATAGAGCTGGTGGTTATGCCGATGAGGAGCATCAGCGCGAACATCTGACCGAGCGCCACAGGCACGAAGACCAGCATGATTGCGGTAGAAACTCCGCAAACGATTATGATGGTACGCTTGCGGTCGAGCTTATCTATTATGTATCCGATAGCGGGGCTGGTGACGAAGGCGGGCCACATCGCCAGGCTGGTATAGAAGCCAGCCGAAGCGATACTGAAACCCACCGACTTCAAAAAGTCCGGGCTGAAGGTGAAGAAAGAGACCAGTGAAGCATTGAAAAACATCCAGACGAAGCCAATCAGCCATACCGGTGTTCCCACGTGTCTTATGCTTTGCAGGAAGTCCTCGCGTTCAGCGGTTGAATGCTCCTTTCTCTGCGGCGCTTTAGCGTACAGGATGGCGAATATCGCCAGCACAACCAGGGAGAATCCGGCGCTTGCCCAGACCGTGGCTCTCCAGCCGGAGGTTTCAGCAAGCAGCGACAGCAGGTTCAGGGAAACGATGGTCCCGAGGGGCATGCCGGTATTGAATATGCCCATCGCTACCCCAAGCTCGCGTTCGCGGAACCACTGGACAAGCAGTTGCGGGGTGACCACGGAAAGGGTCATAGCGCCGGCGCCGGAGATAGCTCTGCCTGCAGCCAGGACGGGCAGAGAATTACCTGTAGCAAAAATAACTTCGCCCAGGATTACAAGGGCGATTGAGGCGGCACCTATCGCTTTGGGGTTGTAGCGGTCGGCAAGCATGCCCGCCGGGATGGACACGATTACCCCGGGCAGGGCGAAAAAGCTCATCAGCAGTCCGCCCTGGGCATGGGAAAGGTTTAGCTCGGTCCGAATAAGGGTCAGGATTGGGGGAACAGCCTGAAAGGTCAAAGCGAAGACGATGATACACAGGTATAGAACAAAGAGGATAACCCAGCGGTTTCGTTCTTTGTCTGGAGCGCTGACCATGACTAATTATAGCAGTGAACAGCAGAAAATCAATAACGTGGTCTTATAACCATACGGGGTCAACCCAGCCTGGCGGCTTCTTCACGGACCAGCTTCCGTATTCGGGCGTGAACCTGCACCACGTCCGCGATGTCTTTTCTGCCCGATAGCCATTGGAAGTAGTTCCGGTCACCTGACCCGCCGAGCCTCTCCTTCTCCCTGACCAGCTTCTCAGCGGCGCTTCTGCCGCCCTTCTGCCAGGCAGTGAGCACATCAGTGAGGTCGCTCAGCATGGTGGAAGCCAGCCCCATGGTGGCGTGCGGCAGGGCGTAGCCGTTGGCGTTGAAGGCGATGGCCAGTCCTCCGGCGTCCTCTACGGCGCGGAGCATCCTGAAATCGGTGATGCTGTCACCCACCACCACCCATTTTGACAGGGGCTGTCGATACTTCTCGGCGAATTTGTTCAGCGCGGCGACTTTACGTCTCCCGCCTACCGGCTTTACCTCTCTTAAAGCCCTGCCTATCCCGATGGCGGGCAGTCGCTCCCAGTAGAAGCGGTCCAGGACCTGTTTGATTCTGGTGTCATCCAGAGGCGTGATTGCCAGGGTTTCCTTTTCTGCCTGCACCAGCAGGTCTCGCTCCTGCGGAGTC
>JAUYDO010000030.1 GCA_030691835.1 Dehalococcoidia bacterium
ACCACTGTCACCACCAAGCGTCTTGACCAGGATATTGCTGTAGACTATGATGCGGAAGGCAAAATAGCAGGCATCGAAATCCTGTCGGCAAAGGAACGGGTGTTTGGTGGGACCGAAAAACGTCAGGTTCTTTTGGAGAATCTCGGCACTGGCTGACGGTAGAATCTTCTGTTTGCCTACGATTTAGCTTGAGTATCTAGCCTATCCCCCCACCGCCAGCCACACCCAGGCTATGACTATGCCCAGTATCGCTCCGGCGGCGACCTCAAACGGCGTGTGCCCGATGAACTCCTTCAGGTCCTTCTCTATCTCGGTGAAGGGGCGCCTGAGCCTCAGCTCCTCGATGATGCGGTTCAGGACCACAGATTGCTTTCCCACTGACTGGCGCACTCCGGCGGCATCATACATCACTATGATCGCCAGTACGGCGGAGATGGTGAAAGCCACGGTATTGATACCCTGCTCGATTGCTATCCCCGTAGCCAGCGCGCAGACCGTTGCTGCGTGAGAGCTGGGCATGCCGCCGCTGGTTATGAAGTAGCTCCAGGCGACGCGCTTCTCCTGCGCGTAGATTATAATTACCTTGAGCACCTGGGCAACCGCCCAGGCAACGATGCATATTATCAGCACCGTGTTACCGGTGAAATCTCTTATCGTCATTGATTCAGCTTTCTACTGGTGCTTTGTGACGGCACGCACCTAGTTCTGCATCCTGTACCAGTGTTGAAGCAGGCGGACCACCTCTTCATCGCTGACCTCATGCAGGTGGTGGTAGTAGTCGGCAAGGTAGAACTTGGGCAGGGACGCCACGGCGCAGGCGACTACCCTGTCCGAAACCGGTCTCACCCTGTTCACCGCGGTATCATGTGCGATGGGAACGGCGACCACCAGTTGTTTTGGTCTGCGCCGGCGCACCGATTCCGCGGCGGCCATCATGGTGATACCGGAAGCCAGTCCATCATCGACTATTATAACCACGCGTCCGGTTAGTCTGGCGGGTAGTCTATCTCCCTTGTACTTCTTGCCTCGTTCCTTGATGCTGGCTTTTACCTTGCTCGCCTCGTATTCTATTTGCTCGGGGGTTATGCCGTCTCTCCTGACCACGTCCTCATTTATTATTATAGTGCCGTCCTCGGCGATAGCGCCCAGCCCACCCTCGAGATTCAGCGGTATCGGTATCTTGCGGGATATAATGACTTCGAGGTCGGCTTTGAGAGCGCCCGCCACTTCAATGGCTACAGCCACTCCGCCATTCGGGATAGCCAGCACCACCGCGGACTGTCCGGCGTACTGGCTAAGCTCTGAAGCCAGCTTTGCCCCGGCGTCATAGCGGTTCTCAAACAACACTTTTGGTTCGGTTAGCTGTATGCTCATGATTTAACCAGTTTGAATTCGTTCACATCAACCAGGCCGAGGTCGGTCAGGCGAAGCTCCGGGATTACGGGCAGAGCCAGGAAGGAAAGCGCGGAGAAGGGTGCCGTCAGCTTACAGCCAAGGTCTCCGGCAAGCGTCTCAAGCCGCTGAAACTCTGCCACAACCGTCTCAAGCGGCTCCTGCGAGAGCAGTCCGGCTACGGGCAAAGCTAAACTGCCCAGGACTCTGCCCTGGCTGACCACTGTCAGACCTCCTTGAATCCTCTCCAGTTCCTTGACGGCGGCGAATATGTCTTCATCGCTGGTGCCCACGGCGACGATATTATGGGAATCGTGAGCGATAGAGGAAGCCAGCGCGCCCCGTTTCAACCCGAAACCGGTGACCAGTCCGCGCCCGATGTTGCCGGTAGCCCTGTGTCTCTCCACCACCGCCAGCTTGAGGATGTCTCTCCCTGTGTCCGGTACGATATAGCCATCCTTGACTTTGACCGTCTCCGTTCTCTTTCTGGTAATAATCTGTCCCGGCACGACTTGAATCACGAGGTGTGTATCCCCGTTAGCGGGCAGCTTAAGGGCGTTTAAGCTGAACGGTCTGATGTTTATCGTGTTGGTCAGCCTTGTATTGGAATTCCCGGGTACGGAGAAAGCAGGTCTGCCCGCTTCCGCCGCGAATTTGCCATGGTGAAAGACCATGGCTATTTTCAGATTATCAAGGTTGTCAATCACGACCAGATTAGCCACATAGCCCGGCGCCACAGCGCCGAGGTCATGGAGCCGGAACCATTCCGCGGTGTTGATGGTGACCATCTGGATGGCGCGCACCGGGTCAAGCCCTTTGCGGACTGCCTTGCGCACCACGTCGTCAATATCGCCATCGGAAAGGAGGTCGGCGCAACTGCGGTCATCGACAACAAACATACATCTCTTATAGGTCTTATCAGTGACGAGGGGTAGCAGAGCATCAAGGTTCTTTTCGGAGGAGCCTTCTCTTATCATGACGCGCATTCCGCGCCTCAGCTTCTCCTCGGCTTCTTTCAGCGAGACAGATTCGTGGTCGGAGCCGATGCCGGCGGAGACATAGGCGTTCAGATTCCTGCTTGTAAGTCCGGGTGCATGACCGTCAATGACCTTGTCGCTTGAGCTAGCGATTTTGTCCATGACGGCTTCATCGCCCATGAGCACGCCGGGGAAGTTCATGACCTCGCCCAGACCGATGCAGTTCTTCCACCTCAGAAGCTGGCGGATTTCACCCGTACCAATGGTTGCTCCCGATGTCTCCAGGTGTGTAGCCGGCACGCACGAGGGAGCCATGAGAAACAGGTCCATCGGCAAACGCTTTGCGCCATCAAGTATATATCTGATGCCCTCCAGCCCGCAGACGTTGGCTATCTCATGGAGGTCGGTGACAACCGAGGTGGTGCCGCGCGGCACCACGGCGCGGGCGTACTGTCCGATATCCAGCATGGAGCTTTCGAGATGGGTGTGCCCGTCAATGAAGCCCGGGGCGACAATCGAGCCGCCGAGGTCAATGACCTGCTTGCCGTCCCGGTAATCGCCGACTCCGGCAATCCGGTCGCCGTACACTGCTACGTTGCCTTCCTCGATTTCTCCATTGAAGACATTTACTATTCTGGCATTGGTCAGGAGCAGGTCAGCGGTCTGCTCTCCCTTAGCTACTTTGATAAGCTCAGCCGGGTTCATAATTTTTCCGCTCCAATGAAGCATATATCGGGGAGATAGCGGTACTTCTCGTCCCAATCGACACCGTAGCCCACTATGAATTTGTCCGGCACGGTTAAGCCGAGGTAATCGATATTAACCGGCACCTTG
>JAUYDO010000079.1 GCA_030691835.1 Dehalococcoidia bacterium
TAAACTATGAATAAAAAGACTAACCGCCGGGCGACGGCGGACGAAAAGCTCAAAAACAAAGCTGAAGAACAGACTGTGATTAAAGGTCTTTGTTTTATCGGCTCCGGTAACGGAGGCGCGAATGCTGCTGAAATAGACGTAAAACAAGGTAAAATAATCAGAATTAGACCATTGCATTATGATAAGGAGTACGACCGTAAGGAATTCAACTCCTGGAAAATGGAAGCGCGGGGAAAGATTCTTGAGCCAAGCATGAAGTCACTGTTACCTCCCTTTAGCATCGGATACAAAAACCGTGTTTATTCTTCTAATCGGGTTTTATACCCGCTCAAGAGAATCGATTGGGACCCAAACGGTGAAAGAAACCCGGAGGCCAGGGGTAAAAGCGGCTACGTGAGAATCTCCTGGGATGATGCTCTTGACATTATAATCAGCGAGATAAAGAGAGTCAAAAAACAATACGGAACAGAGGCAATACTTTCTCAATCGGACGGACATGCTGAAACTAAAAAGGTCCACGCCGCCCACGGTGCCAACAGAAAACTGCTCAAGCTGCTGGGTGGATACACTCTATCTACCAGAAACCCGGATAGCTGGGAAGGCTGGGTGTGGGGAGCAAAGCATGTATGGGGAATGGAATCGCTAGGCCAGCAGTTGCCTGTCACCAACGTCATGCTTGATATATCCCGGAACACCGATACGGTGCTTTTCTGGGGATGTGACCCGGAGACCACGCCCTGGGGATTTGATGGCCAGATGGCAAGCCGGATGTGCTATTGGTTTTCTGAACTGGGTATAGAGTCCATCTATATCTGTCCGGACCTGAACTACGGCGCCGCAGTTCACGCAGATAAATGGATACCTATCAGACCGAACACGGATGCGGCTCTGCAGCTCGCCATCGCCAATGTCTGGCTCACTGAAAAAACCTATGACAAAGACTACGTAGATACTCATGTGGTGGGCTTTGATAAGTTTGCCGGATATGTGATGGGCAAAGAAGACGGCATAGTAAAAGCGCCCGAATGGGCGGCAAAAATAACCGGCGTGCCCTCATGGGTAATAAAGGCTCTAGCCAGGCATTGGGCACAAAGAAAGGTCTCCATCGCCCACGGTAACGGTGGTTCCGGATATATCAGGGGGCCGTACGCTACCGAGAATGCCCGGCTTGAAGTTGTGCTCCTTGGCATGCAGGGACTGGGTAAACCGGGCGCTAATCAGGTCAAAATGAACGAATGGCTGCTGCGTAACCGCCCCGAATCAAACCCAATGCCCAGGTCCTCAATGATTCCGTCTGTGAATGCCGCCTACCACGGTTACAGGCCCGAGGATACGCCCAGGCAGTTTGTTCCTAGAAACCTGATTCAAGATGCCATTCTCAACCCGCCCATTAGCTGGTATGGCACAACACTTTCCTGGGACCATGTTGAACAGCAATTTATAAAATATACTTACCCGGTGCAGGGCGCTCCTGAGATACACATGATATGGCAGGACACTCCCTCTCAGATAACTTGCTGGAACGATACCAATACTTATGTCAGGGCGTTACGGAGTCAAAAGATCGAGTTTATCCTGTCCCAGCATCCCTGGCTGGAAAACGATGTCCAGTTTGCAGATATTATCCTGCCCGTCAGCACCAAATTCGAAGAAGAAGACATAGGACTGGATATTTTGGGCGGACAATTTAACCTTATCTTGCATGAACCGAAGTGTATTGAGCCTGTAGGCGAGTCCAGGAGCGATTACGAAATAGTCTGCATGCTCGCCGAGAGGTTGGGTCTTCTAAAGGAATATTCAGATGGTAAATCCGTAGAAGACTGGATTAAGCTGGGATTCGAGACCTCTGGTACTCAGGAACACATTTCGTTCGAGAAATTTAAGGAAAAGGGCTACTGGGTAGCTCCCACCGACCCCAACTGGGAGAGCTATCCCGTTGGTTTAATCGGCTTCTATGAAGACCCTGTTAAAAATCCCCTCAGTACTCCGACCGGTAAGCTGGAGTTCTTTTCACAGAGACTGGCGGAACGCTTTCCGGGTGATGAGGAGCGACCGCCTGTTCCTCACTTCATCCCTTATGGCGAATCCCATCAGGAAAGTTTGCAGCACCCCAGAGCCGGGAAGTATCCACTCTTGATTATCTCCAATCATCCAAGGTGGAGAGTGCATGCCCAGCACGATGATATGAAATGGCTCCGAGAGATTCCCACCTGTAAGGTCAGGGGTCCTGACGGCTATTTTTATGAGCCTCTTTGGATGCATCCCGTTGACGCCGCCGAAAGGAATATTAGACATAGCGATGTGGTGAAAGTATTCAATGAAAGGGGTGCCGTCCTGGGGGGCGCCTACATTACCGAACGAATCATGCCCGGTTCCGTTTATATGGACCACGGCGCCAGGTACGACCCAATTGTGACGGGAGAACTTGATAGAGGCGGAGCTATAAACACGATTTCGCCGGACAATTTGACCTCTAAAAACGCCACCGGAATGGTAGTCAGTGCGTTTCTCGTTGAGGTAGAAAAAGCAAACCTGGACGAGCTGAGGGCTAAATATCCGGAAGCTTTTAATCGACCTTATCATGAGCTCTCCGGGCTTTCAGCAAATCGTCTGGTTGTTAGAGTCGGGCCAAAGTGAAGCCTCTCTTATTATACTTGTTGCCAGAGGGGACTTTTACAAATGAACATAAATTATAAATGTGGTATTAAAATTGATTATTCTCGTTGCACAGGCTGCGGGAAGTGCCACGAAATCTGTCCGGCGGACATCTTCATGTTCGATGACAGTAGCAAACTACTAACTGTAGAATATCCCGAAGAGTGCTGCTACTGTGGTGCCTGCATTATGGACTGTCTGGTTGAGGGGGCGTTACGCATGGAGCTACCTTTATTGTGCCTCTAGTAGGATAAGTCGCGAGGGAGCTGTCAAGTGAGAATGGGTGCTGCAACCAGTGATGAGCATATTGATACCGACGTACTGGTTATCGGGGGTGGTATTGGCGGATGCTTTGCTGCAATAAAAGCAGCGGAGGAGGGAGCGAGAGTAGTAGTATTCGAGAAAGCCAATATCCTCAGGAGCGGCGGAAGCGGGACCGGAATACACCGGATAGTGCTGATTCATCCCGATTACAACCATACCTATGAAAATTTCGCCAAACTCAATGTTGAAGCTGCCGGTGGAGTAGCTGATGAGGATGTTTCTTACGAATTCGCCAGAAATACCCTGGACAGAGTACCGGACCTGGAGAGCTATGGACTCAAAATCAGGGATGAAAAAAACTCGTTTATTTTTGTGACAGGTCCAGATGTTTGTCCCGGCAAACCCGGCATATGGGGCCCCGGACCAACAGTATGGCATGATTTGAAACCCATTCTGGCCAGAAAAGCTATGAGTTGTCCCGGGGTCATAGTGCTCAACAGGACATCAGGAATCGGCTTGTTGACCGAAGATGGAGTAACCGGTGGCAGAGTTATTGGCGCCATCGGGCTGGAGACGAGGACCGGCAAATTTGTTATATGCCGGGCTAAGGCTGTGGTTATTACCAGCGGCAACTCTTACCGGCTGGGGCGCTACAGTGATTCCCTTTACGCTCCAACAAGGTTTATTACCACCGGACCTCCTACTAATAGCGGAGAGGGTCAGGCGATGGCTTATCGCGCCGGGGCGGACATCGTTAATATGGAATTCGTGTACCTGGCTACTGACTGGAAAGACTTTCCTCATGCCGGGGTTGGGGCAACCAGAGGTGTTGGCGGAAGAATAATAACCGGTACCGGGGCAGAACCGGGTGCTTCGGACCTTTACCGCCGAACGTGCCACGGCGCATTTAACACCGAAGCTCCTCTCTACGCTGACGTATCGAACATAGAGGGATGGCCTGAAGAGAAAGGCATGATGCAGCTCTTCCTCTGGGGTCTGGAAAACGGTCCAACCAGCCTGGCTTATTTGCAATGGATGGAGGAACGCGGCGAGGACTTGAGGAAGCAGCCGGTTGAAGTTGATTGGCGGCCTCCAGCAATACACAATAACCAGCCTGGAATTCATATGGATGTTAATGCCAGGTCGAGCTTGGAGGGGCTATACTGTGCCGGCGATGTTATCGGCGGCGGTTGGAGACAGAGCGCGGCCGGTGGATTTGTATTTGGGACCATAGCCGGAATCAATGCGGCAGAGTTCGCCAGGACATCTCCTGAACTGAACATAGCCAATGAGCAGGTAAAAGAATTGAAGAAACCTGTCCTCCAGGCTTTATCTATTAATTCCCGTGAAGGATATAGCTGGATAGAGATGGAGGATAAAGTGAGAAAAATCGCCACGGAATACGGACCTCCGCTTACCAGCGATGCTAAACTCAGACGTGGTTTAGCCCATCTCGATCGCATAAAGATGAGGTACTTACCCTGGCTCTACGCAAGAGACCCAAGAGAAATGATGAGGGTTTGTGAAGTCGACTCTGTTTTCTTCATCGCCGAGGCGTTCCTGAGCGCAGCGCTATTTCGCAAAGAGAGCCGTCAGAACAAATGCAGTCTGTTATACAAAACAGAGTATCCTGAGCGCGATGACACAAACTGGCTCAAGCATACCGTGATTCGGAATGTTGATGGGGAAATGAAGCTGAGCAAAAAAGATGTGAAGCGCTTGAGCAAAAATTAAAGCATTTGAATTTAAACTACTGAAGAGGCTAGATACGTGATAATTAAGTATCTCGGACACTCAGCTTTTCAAATCACAACCGAGCGCGGAGTTGATATTCTGATTGACCCTTTTCTAAAAGGTAAGATTGAATCCTTAACAAAAGTAGACCTGTTGCTGGTGAGTCACGGCGCTCCGGACCACTTCGGCGATACGGTAAATATCCTTAGACAAACAAATGCCAAAGTAGTTTGTGACCCGTCGCTAAAAGCCCGTCTCATGCAGGAATTTAACATTGACGAAGCCAGATTAATATTTACCGTATGGGGCTGGGTAAGAGAAGAGATGGGTATCAAGATACGCGCCGTAGAAAACCGGCATATCTCCTTTTATCGTTCCGGGGGAAGCTATTTAACCGGTTTACCTTTAAGTTTTGTGATATACCTGGAAAACGGGCTCAAAATATTTCATCCCGGCGATACGTCTATTTTTAGTGATTTCAAACTAATCGGCGAGCTATACCGTCCTGATGTGGCACTGATGCCCGTCGGCGCTGCTGAGGATGGTTTTGCGGAGATGTCACCGGCAGAGGCGGCACAGGCGACTTTATGGATAAGACCCGATTTAGCGATACCTATGCACTATATTCCAGGCGACGACTCACCCGATAAATTTGCGCAAATTTTAAACTTGCTTGCACCTGAAATCAAAGTGATAGTCATGGAACCATCGTCATCGTTAAGTTATTCCAAAATTCTTTCTATTAAATACCCGGTCTGATGTAATTACCAGCCCAAAATATGTGACCATGATAGCAGAAAGGATTTGATAATTAGGATGCTGCCGGGGCCGTCTACGTTGCCGATGGTTCGCTAGGGCTGAAGTATATATACTCGGATGTGGGAAAAGTTACCAGGGCGAATGGTATCGTCATGTCTAAGACGGTCAACCTCATGTTGAAGTTGGCTGTAATGATATTTTTGTAATAAATTCTCGAGTCAATGAAAACTTAGAATTAACTCTCATTTAATCATTTTACAAATACTCATTTTGTTACGGAACATGACGGAACGTGGTACTGTATCCGCGAAGCTGCATTTACCATTGCCTCTTTTTCTCTCAAAAGCTTATAATCAAGCGTAGAAGTAATTCCGACAGTTAACGTCAAGGAAGGCAGGATAGACATGACAAAAGAGCCGTTACGTTGGGAACCAGAAATCCTGTCCGGGATGACCACTGAGGCAATCGTGGATAAGCTCAAGGAGCTTGTTCCCGCCTTCGACCTGAACTCCTTCGTTGCCAAGACAAAGAAGTACCTTTCCTGTGAAGACCTCTCAGAGGAAGAATACTACCCCCAGGCAATTTTCTCTGACACCGATGAGGATTTCATCTGGATGGCCTGTGAAGAGCTGTGGAAGCGGCTTATCCCAGATAGGCCGGCGGTGGAATATGTTGCCGAGCAGCTCGACAACATAGTTGAAGAAATAATAAAAGCCGGGGAAAAGCGAAGGTGGAAAGAGGTTTTTCGCCGAAACCGGGAAGCACTCGACCTGATTTGCCGGCACACGATGGAGGAAACTCCTGCGGGTCGCAGGCTACATCGTGACTTCTACGAGAAGCTCCGCCAGACAACTTTCTACGATTTCGACAGCCTTTTTGATGACCTGATTCGCAATTTGATGGGACATGAAGAGTATGAAAGGGTAATCGATATTGCGGGAACTTTCGGTGACGCCCTTGGCGACGATAGCCTGCTTGACTACAAGGCAGAAAGCCTGTTTGCACTTGGCAAAAAAGATGAGGCGGAGCGGTTATATCAGGAGATTATAGGTCGTAACCCCGATAACCCGTGGTGTCTCCTGCACGCTGGAGACTGCTATGTCACCTATGGTGAAAAGGACTTTGCCAGAGCCAGGAGCTATTACCTCGGAGCCCTGAGCATAGCTGAGAAACATAGAAAACAGCCTGACGGCAAGGACGAGTTACGTGCAGTGTACCAGAGGCTTATTGACCTGGCTCATGACACCGGGGACTATAACGGGGCAGACCGCTATCAGCGTCTTCTCAGTTCAATAGAGGCAAAGAAGGTGGGTCGCAATGACCCCTGCCCCTGCGGGAGTGGGAAGAAATACAAGAAATGCTGTGGGCGTGACGCAGGTACGGCACTACAGCCGCCGCCGTTTGACCGGCGGGTAATGGAGCGCGACCTTCTGGCTCTCAAGCAGACAATTGAGGAAAAAGAGTTTGGCTCCGTTGAGGAGATGAATAGATACATCAAAGAGACTAATAAGACGGGCAGGATACCGCAGTGGACACCAAAGACGCCCCTTGAACAGGCTCAGAGCCTGATATTCGAGGCTCTGGATACCGCAGGTAAGAAGAGGCTGGAGCTTGCCGAGCAGGCACTCAAGATATCACCGGACTGTGCCGATGCCTATGTCCTGCTGGCAGAGGAAAAGGCGCAGAGTCTGGAGGAGGCAGTCAGCCTGTATGAGGCCGGGGTCAAGGCAGGAGAACATGCCCTGGGGAAGAAGGTTTTTGAGGAAGATGCTGGCCACTTCTGGGGTATGGTAGAGACCCGCCCATACATGCGGGCTAGAGCCGGTCTCGCTCAGTGTCTGTGGCTCATGGGAAAGCGGGAGGAGGCAGTCAGCCATTACCTGGAGTTTCTCAGGCTTAATCAGAACGATAATCAGGGAATCCGCTACCTTCTGGCAGCGAGCCTGCTTGAGATGGGGAAGATTGATGCTCTGCAGGAGCTGTTGGGGCAGTATGATGAGCCTACGGCAGCCTGGCTTTATACGGAAGCACTGGTAGCTTACATTAAGCAGGGGGACAGCGCTGAGGCACGCAAGCTCCTTAAGGAGGCGCTTGATTACAATCCTCATGTGGTCCCTTACCTTCTCGGCGAGAAGAAACTGCACGGGGAACTGCCAGAGCGCATCGGGTTTGGGGATAAAGACGAGGCCGTTGTTTATGCCGCTGAGTTCGGTCCTGGCTGGCATCAGACTGGGGGAGCGGTTGACTGGCTGGCGTCGGTATCCGGTAAGGCACGGGGAACATGGCAGGCAGGTAAAAAGCCTGCCGGTATTCCTGAGGTGTTTCTCCGGGCGTTTGAATCGGAAGACAGGAGACGCCGCCCGAAAGGGCAGGCTGGAAATGAGCCAGAAGGATAAGCAAAGCGGAAGAGCCAAATTACTGGTCGGAAGGTATTGATTTTCCCATTGGTGAGGACTGTCCCTACTGCCCCTTCTGGCGGGGGAAGCAGTAAGGGAGCAGGAAGATTGGTGAGAGGCTAAACAACATTCGGGAAAATAGAAAAGCAAAAGCACCCCCCACATCAATCAGGGGCACTTTTGTCTGTGATTTGCTCCATTATCGTGGTAGCTTATCGGCAACCACTCTCTCGAAACTAATCTCCTGAGAAAGTCGTTGCACAATCTAGCGTTTTGTTACATTGGTAATGTAGCCATTACCTTCATCAATGGTAGGGCTGATTTCCACAGGCACACATAAACGAAAAGCTTCAATCGGTTTTGATAAACATGTTATCAAGTAGTATTATAAAATCATGCGTAAACCGTTGACTTTGGCTGCAGCACTTATTGGTGGATTAGCGGTAGGTATGGCGATTGCTGTATTACTGGTTGATAGGGGTGGAACTTTTTGTCCAGTATGTGGCGGTAAGCTTGGTACAAAGGAAGGGTCTGTAGTCTGTACATCGTGTGGAGTAAGGTTGCGGTTTGAAGAACTTTAGGACTCCCGGTGTCTTCCCGAAAGTCCCATCAACGACAAGGTTTTTCGAGTCGGTTCACCTCTTTATCGTGTAGAGTCACAAATGTCCATAATGTGCAGCGTAATGCCCTCCGACAACACTCTTAACCTTCTATATGCTCCCACCCCGTCTTATGCCTTAGGTTTGCTGCACGCTTGGTAAAACTGAAATCTAGTGGCAAAAACAGAAGCGCTGAATCTACTGACAGTAAGAATATTCTGTCCGGTTTTACTCTAACTCGCCAGGACGCCACATGACTGAAACCATTCAAAATGGCAGAAGCGGTGCCATTTATCACATTGGCGAAGGCAGTAAGTAAGCTAGGCATGCCTCCGAGGAAGTCCGAGAAGCCGGCTCACAGCAGCCTTATCCATTACTGGCAGTTTATCCAACTGTAATTCTTCGACTCTTTCTGGTTCCAGTGCCTGGCAAAGGTTGGCCGGGTCGAGTGTCGCCCGCAGGGCCGCAATCCATGGGCCGTCCGCGCTGCCGCCGGTGCTAGTATTGTAAGAGACATGCGATGGCTGAGTCGCAGAATTATTTTGGGTGCCGCCGATCGGCCCGACTTGATTGCGCGGCGTGACATGGGCATCGACTTCGCTTGGCTCTCCGCCGCTATTCCGCCGGGTTTTATCCAGTAGATTGACTGTATCCCTCAGACCGTTATTGGTGACCGCCAGATAGGTCTCTGTGGTACCGAGACTCTCATGTCCCAAAAGCTGCTGTACCGCACGAATATTGCCCCCACGGTCGAGGATATCAGTAGCAAACTTATGGCGCAGGCTGTGGGGATGGATCGACACTCCAGCTTTGCGTGCCCAATAGCCGATTTTCATCGAGACGGTCTTAGGAGCCAGACCGAAAACGCTCTCATCGGCACTCTTCCCCTTGGTGAAGATGGCAAGCCGATCGCGGATGTAATCGTTAAGATATACGACGCGGTCTTTGCCGCCCTTCCCATGCCGGACCAGCAGACGTGGTGCCTCACCCGAGAGCTGCAGGTCACCTACTTTGAGGTTAGGTGAGAGCTCAGCGCGGCGGAGACCGGTGTGATAAGACGTCTCCACCAGCAGCACATCACGGCCGAGGATCCCCTTGTGGGACCTCTTGCTTCGCATGGCCTCGAGGAGTTTCGCCATCTCCTCATCGGTAACATGTTGCGGCAAGGGCTTCGGCGCCTTGATTTTGAAGGGCAGCTTCTGACCGCTGTACCAATCGAAGAAAGCGCTAAACACATAGTAGTAGCGTGCCCTGGTACTAAGTGAGAGACTCGCGTAGCGCTGGAAGAACCGGGTAAACAGTTCGATGGTGGGTGGATACTCACCGATGAACTGCCGGAACTGGTTGAGCAATCTCCGCGTCTCATAGTCCCACTTGGCCGACTTGCTGCTACGAACCAGGTCAAAATACTCGGCGAAGACCTGACCATTGGTTTTAGTGCGGTTTTCCAATCGTCTCCTCCAGTCGTCTCCGAGCAGGGCAATGAGGAGTTCCCGGAGCGGCAGTTCTTCGCGAACCACAGACGAAATGGGCCATTCTGGATTCGAACCAGAGACCCCAGTCTTATCAGGACTGTGCTCTAACCAGCTGAGCTAATGGCCCACCAGCGTATCTGATTTTAGGTCATTGCGAGCAAAAAATCAAGAGCGCACCATTGTATCGCTCTGCATGATGCCAAAAGTGTTCCCCTCCGTGTCCTGGCAATAGCAGAAGTAGCCTACTCCCGGTATCGACATTTTCTCCGTGATTACTTTGCCGCCGCTGTTCTTCACCTTCGCCATGTAAGCGTCAATAGAGGGCACATCTATGGTATTGACGGTGGTTGCCCCGGGGCTCATGCGTCTCATGATTGCTCCGTTAATGCCGGGCTCCTTTTCACTGCCGGTGGTAATCAGCCAATAGTCCTGAGGTCCCGACCATTTCTCAATTTTCCAATCAAAAGCATCCTGGTAAAACTTCAC
>JAUYDO010000091.1 GCA_030691835.1 Dehalococcoidia bacterium
ATACTCGAGTCCTATAAAATAGAGGTATCAGCGGCATAACTGATTAATAATGTCATGACCTTTTATTAGCGAGCGGGCGAATCAAGAGCAATGCCATCAGAGCAATAGCAAAGCAGACGGCGGATACCAGGAGCGCTGGACCGTAGCTCCCAGCGGTGTCAAAAATAATCCCCCAGATTATCGGGCCAAAACCGCCAATTAGTCCCCAGCCTACGGTCAGAACTGCGAACAAAGAGCCAACCCTCTCTCTTCCGAACAGGTCACCGAGATAGGGCGCAAACAGGCTCGTGGCAAGACTGGTACCTATACCCAGCACCGGAGCAAAAATCAGAAGCTGGTCCTGCGTACGTATCACCTTCCACCCGAACAGCATTACCAGCATGGAGAACAGAGCGCCTATTATCATCATCCTTCTCTTCCCATATCTATCACCCAGCCAACCGCCTCCAACTCTCGCTACTATGGATGGCGCATTCAACAGAGTCGCAAATAGTCCCGATGCCGCGGCGGTACTTCCTAAATCTACTGCCCACACTACTATATGAGCCTGCATAGCGTTAACCACTATGCCGGAAAGACCGTAAGTGATGAACAAAAGCCAGAGTTGAGGCGTTTTCAGCGCGTCTTTAACATTCCAGGACGGGTTGATAGCTTTCTGCTCCGTTGAAGTGCTTAAAGGATAAGTTACGCCATCGGGGTGCTGGCCCATGGACTCCGGGGTATCGCGGATGACTAAATAAGCCAGCAATAAGATAGGCACGCTAAAGGCAAAAGCGCTGACCACACTGACGGTTCGCCAGCCAAAAACGCTGGATGTTGATGTAATAAGCGGGATAAATATAGCGTTGCCCACGGCAAACGCAGAACCAATTATGCCGCCAGCCAGTCCGGCTCGCCTTATGAACCACTTCCGCGATGTAGCCTGTGTTGGCACTAGATGGGTGGTACTCGTTGCCATAGCCATAAACAGACCGAAGTAGATATAAAGTTGCCAGGGTGACGTAACCGTGGAGAGAAGTAGCCAGCCGATAAGACACCATAGACCGCCAAAAAATATGGTTTTCCGACCGCCCATCCGGTCTACCATCCAGCCTGCCAGGATAGCGAACAAAGAGTAAACCCACAGGTTAAAGCTCTGTGACAGCCCAATTTCCGAGCGCGACCATCCTAGCTCGGTGGATATCGCAGGGAAAAAGGCGGTAATGCTGTATCGAGCCATTGGTCCGATGGCTCCAACCACAAAAAGGGCGGTGAGAACTCTCCATCCATAGAACGTTTTTCTTGTGGTCATAATTCCTACACGGGTAAGGGGATTGCATCAATTATAGCATATGGGGCTAAATGGGAATAACAACAAGCTTCCTGGTTTAGTTTTCCACCTGGGGTCATCAAAAAGTGAAGACACAATAGTCACACCCCACCGGCGCGTTTCCCCTGCAACCCGGTGATTGCATAAACAAGGTCCATATCCAGGTTCCGGCGCACCAGTTCTGCCAGCTTATCGTATCCACAGTCCCGCCGCTGGTCTTCACCGGCGAAGCTGAGAAGCCGGTCCTTGGAACCGGCGATATGCCTTAAAATGGCTCTTCTCAGCTCTTGGTTATGAAACAGTCCGTGGATGTAAGTGCCCAGAACGCGCCCGCTGGTATCCAGGCACCCATCCGACTTTTCACACGGCTGTCCGGAGCGTTCAAGAATGCGAAACACGCTCCCCTCATTACATTCTGTTCTCCCCATATGTATTTCGTAGCCCTCAAAGGATATGCCTCTGGCTTCACTGAGGAGTCCGGAATGAGCTACCACGTCACCTTTTATCTGATGGGTATCCTTGGTGGGTAAAAAGACCGTGCTAACCGGAAGAAGTCCCATACCTTGCCGGTACGAAACCGGTGACTCCACGCGGTCGGGGTCTTCAATACTCTTGCCCAGCATCTGGTATCCGCCGCAGATGCCGATAACGAACGCTCCCTGTTCATAAAGCCCGGTAATGCGGTGCGCCAGCCCGTTTCTTTCTAACCAGTCGAGGTCAGACATGGTGGTCTTACTTCCCGGAATGATGATAAGGTCTGGCTTGTTCAGGCTCTCGACCGAATTCACGTAGCGCACCCTGACACCTTCTTCCCTACCCAGCGGGTCGAAGTCGTCAAAATTGGAGATGTGGGGTAGTCTGATTACGGCGATGTCTACGGATGGACTTTTTCCCTGGGACTTCATTTCTTCCAGGGACAACGAGTCTTCTTGAGCGATGTAAATGTCCTGGAAATAGGGGAGTACCCCGGCTACGGGGACACCGGTTTTCAGTTCAAGCAATCTTAACCCCGGCTCCAGCAGCGCCCGGTCTCCGCGGAATTTGTTGATAACCAGCGCCTTGACGAGGCTGAGGTCGTTGGGTTCCAGAAGCCACAGAGTGCCCAGCAAAGACGCAAATACACCGCCGCGGTCAATATCTCCTACCAGAAGCACGGGAGACTGGCAGTACCTGGCAATACTCATATTAACTATTTCCGCGCTGGCGAGGTTTATCTCGGCGGGACTTCCCGCACCCTCGATTACCACCACATCGTATTCAGAACGCAGTCTGTCCAGCGCCGAAGTTACTACGGGCCACAACTGCGGTTTAAGATTGTAATAATCAGATGCGGCTGTTGTTGTCCGTGGACGTCCCAAAACCACCACCTGGGAACGGCTGTTTGCTTCCGGTTTCAATAAAATGGGATTCATGTCTACCGACGGGGCTATGCCGCACGCTTCCGCCTGGACCGCCTGTGCTCTGCCAATTTCTCCCCCGTCAGGAGTGACGTAGGAGTTCAGGGACATGTTTTGCGCCTTGAACGGCGCTACTTTCAACCCATCGTTCCTGAAGATACGGCACAGGGCAGTTACCAGCACACTCTTGCCGACATGAGAGGCAGTCCCCTGAACCATGAGCACCTTTGCTTTCATGGCGCCTCCTTTCTGTCCTGGCGGCGGGCGGAACTGGTAACATTATCAGAGACCTTCTCTCCGTAACGGCGGCACTGCTCTATGAAGCGCCGGACCATACCCGGCTGGCTAGCCATATGCAGATGAATATAAGAGGCGAAGGTGCTACCAATATGGAAACCCTCCCGGTGCTGAGAGCCCGTTACCCGGTAAGCGTTCATACCGGTGCAGTCGCTGGACAGGACCGACCAGTGGAACTCGTGTCCCCGCACCGTTTCGCCGCGGCAAAGCAGGGGACCATCGCTCAACGCCTCTACGGTGCGGTAGCCCAGGTTCAAACGTGGCGTATCGATGCGAGAGCCAACCGGCAGGACGCCCACCATGGGAAACTCTTTGCCTTCGAGGTCGCGAATGCTCTCGCCCAGGTACATCAGCCCGCCGCACTCGGCGTAAACAGGCATCCCCTCTCCGGCCGCCGTCTTCATAGACTTTTTCATAGTGTCATTGGCAGCAAGCTCCGCCGCATACAGCTCTGGGAAACCGCCGCCAATATAGAGACCGGAGACATGGGCGGAGAGGCTGGAGTCAGACATCGGGCTGAAGTAGACAAGCTCCGCTCCCCACGCCTCAAGGAGGTCGAGACTGTCCTGGTAGTAAAAGCTGAAAGCCCTGTCTTTTGCCACGGCGATTCTGGTTACCGGTGTCTGTTGAACGGGAGGGAACAGCCGCGCTTGAGCTTCGGGGGTAACCGCCTTTTCGGATAAACGCAAGATTCCAGCGATATCGAAGGTAGCTTCGCACTGGGCGACAAGACGCTCCAGAAACCCTTCGCTGGCGGGATGTTCAACTGTCGGAATCAGACCCAGGT
>JAUYDO010000241.1 GCA_030691835.1 Dehalococcoidia bacterium
TAGTGTCTCGGATATATCTTGACGTATGAAAGCGTGTTGCTGTCATTCCAGCGCAGGCTGGAATCCAGAGGGCAACATGGATTCCGGATCAAGTCCGGAATGACAGAAACTGTAAAGGCATTTGTAAGACACTACACTAGCCTACCTCCCTGGAGCGCGTGATTCCAGGGGTGACAAAACGTTTCAGGAGAGGGCAGAGCTTGCCCCGTTCCCGTATCATGTACGGGACAGACTTGATACGGGGGTGAGGTCGCTGACAGCCAGCAACCTCTTTTCCAAAAAGCGCTCAAATATGCTACTATAATTTTGTCAGACCACAGGAAAAACCAACTATGAGAATCGGTGTCTTAGCTTTACAGGGCGCTTTTATCGAGCATGCCGCCGTCATACGGCGGCTGGGAGAGGAGGCGTCCGAAATCCGTCTGCCCGGGGAGCTCGATAAGATAGACGGGCTCATCATCCCCGGCGGTGAGAGTACAACCATAACAAACCTGATACGCAGTTTCAATCTGCTTCAGCCGTTGAAAGAGAGGATTCGGGGCGGCATGCCCGTTTTGGGCACCTGCGCCGGTATGATTTGCCTGGCGAAGAGAGTCTCCAACTCCGACACGTCTCACATGGAGACCCTGGCTCTCATGGACGTAGAAGTGAAGCGTAACGCCTTCGGGCGGCAGGTAGACAGCTTCGAGATCGACCTGCCCGTGCCCGTGCTGGGGGAAGAGCCTTTCCACGCCGTCTTCATCCGCGCCCCGCTCATAAAGAGCACGGGCCCCGGTGTGGATATACTGGCAAAATTGCCCGATGGCACCATCGTGGCTTCAAGACAGAAAAACATGCTGGTCACCTCATTCCATCCCGAGCTTACCGAGGACCCCCGACTGCACAAATATTTCCTGAGCATCGTGGCGTCAAGCGGAAAATAAAGGCTGTATGCTTACCGTTCGAGGGTGATATAATGGTTATAAGCCGTATGAGAGATACAAAAGAAGCCCGGGTGGTACATGGCGCCAGCACCGAGACCGAGCGGAAGGTAATTGCCATACTAAAGGTGCTGAGCGAGTCGTCGGAGCCGCTGGGCTCAATCACCATCGCCCGCGAGCTGGAGCGCCACGGTATAATCCTGAGCGAGAGAGCCGTCAGGTATCACCTGAGAATAACCGATGAGCGGGGTTACACCCAGCCCCTGGGGCGCGACGGCAGAATGCTCACGCCACAGGGCATGGAAGAGCTAAGAATGGCACTAGCGCCGGAGCAGGTCGGCTTCATCCTGGATAAGCTCGAACTGCTCGCCTTCAAGACCACCTTCGACCCCAGGACGAAGACCGGACTGGTCCCGGTAAATACCTCTCTCTTCGACGCCGGTAAGTTCAACAAGGCGCTGGCGGTCATGAAAGATGTATTCAAAGCGGGGCTGTGCGTTAGCGACCTGGTGATAACGGCTACCGAAGGCAAAAAGCTCGGCTCGGTAGTAGTTCCCGCAGGGAAAATCGGGCTGGGGACGGTCTGCGGCGTGGTGATAAATGGTGTTCTACTTAAATCGGGAATCCCCATCGAGTCACGGTTCGGCGGTGTCCTCGAGGTGAGAGACCACAAGCCCCGGCGCTTTGTGGCTATAATCAGCTATGCCGGCACCTCACTGGACCCCTCGGAACAGTACATCCGCGCCAAGATGACAAGTGTGAATGAAGCGGCAAGGACGGGCAACGGCAAGATACTGGCTAACTTCCGCGAGATACCCGCCTCGGCAAGGGCAATGGTCGAGAATAAAGCGGCCCTGCTGAAGTCAGCGGGCATCAACGGGGTCTTTTTGCTGGGTAACACCAGCGAGTCAGTGTGCCAGATATCAGTGGGGTTGAGTCGAGTCGGCATGGTACTGCTTGGGGGTCTGAATCCCGTTGCCGCCGCCGCCGAAGCCGGTATCGAGGTTGATAATATAGCCGAAAGCGGTCTGGTTGAATACGAACAGCTAGTGAGCGTCCGCGATTTATAGAGGTAGAACCTCATCCCCTGTATCCCCTTCCCTCTTTGGCAGGCTGTACCCCTGCTCAATCTGTCAGATAATATTCTTTACACCGCGTGCTCTCTTGAACAGCCTATGCGCCCAGTTTCTTGGACTTCTCATAGGCGGCGGTCACCGCCTTGCTGACCAGGTCGAAGAAACCGCCCTTCTCAAACTGGGCTATAGCCTCGGCAGTAGTGCCTCTGGGCGAGGTCACCATTTTGCGCAGTTCCGCCGGCGTCTTGCCCGACTTCTGTAGCAGGTGCCCGGAGCCGACCATGGTCTGTATCGCCAGATTCTCCGCCATCGCCTGAGGGATACCGATGTGCTGTGCCGCGGCTACCAGCGCCTCAACGAAAAGGAAGAAATACGCCGGACCACTGCCGCTCAGAGCCGTCGACATGTCTATGAGCCCTTCGTCATCCACATATATCTCCACACCCATGGCGCTGAGCAGGGACTTCGCCCATTCCTTCTGCTGAGGAGTCACCTCCGGGGTAGCTGTCCACACGGTCATACCGTCGCCTATCTGCGCCGGAGTGTTGGGCATAGACCTGACGATACGGCCATGCTTCAGCCCGTCTCTCAAGGTGCTTATTCTCTTCCCGGCGACGATGGAGAGCACAAGCTGGTCTGGCTTGAGCTGACCGCTGAGGTCAGCCATGATTTCATTGAGATTCTGCGGCTTGATAGCCAGAATCACCACCTCAGCGCCATTCGCCGCAGCGCGGTTATCGTTCATCACCTCTACGCCGTATTTCCTCTCAAGGTGCGCGCCGCGCGCCCAATTTATATCGCTGGAGGATATTGATTTCGCTGGTGCGAGCTTGTTCCGCACGATGATTGATATCATCACTTCCGCCATGGCGCCGCCGCCGATAAATCCTATCTTCATAGATACCTCCTTTGCCACATATTATGGTCATTGAGTAATTAAGATGACAGTTTATGTTTCCCCCTTTGGAAAAGGGGGAGGTTCATGTTCAGATTGCTCTCATTCTCAATATGGCACAATATTTGCATAATGACCATAAATACGGGGTTTAACCGCGCTCGCCGAATAAGGCGCGACCGAGCCTGACCATCGTAGCGCCCTCCTCGATGGCTACCTCGAAGTCATCCGTCATGCCCATGGACAGGTGCTCCAGCCTGAAGGAATCTCCAAGCTCCCACAGCTTTCTGAACACCGGTCGCACATCTTCGGGGTTATCGCCTACCGGCGCTATAGTCATCAAGCCTTTTATTCCAATCTGCGGCAGGCGTGAAATGGCTTCAAACGCCTGACCGAGCTCAGACAAAGGAAAACCGCTCTTGCTGGCTTCGCCTGACACGTTTACCTGTAGCAAGACCGGCACTTTCTTGCGGGTGTAGCGACTAATAAGTTGCGCCAGCTTCACCGAGTCCACACTTTGGATTATATCAAAGAGCGCCAGCGCCGGTTTGACCTTGTTGGACTGGAGATGCCCTATCATGTGCCACACAGGGCGGGGCTTGAGGTGGGACAACTGCTTTATTTTCTCTTCCGCCTCCTGGACACGGTTCTCCCCGAAATTACGGATGCCCAGCTCAAAGGCTGCGGCGATTACGGAGGGAGCGACTCCCTTGGTCACGGCGACCAGGGTTACTTCCTCCGGCGACCTGCCGGCACGGCGGCAGGCGCGAGCGATACGCAGTCTTACCGACTCTTGGCTAGCCCTGATGTCCAGCAATATGGTTACCGTACCACGATGTTTATTAGCTTCCCGGGGACGTAAATTATCTTGACCACCTGTTTGCCATCAAGATGTGTTTTGACCCGTTGACTCCCCAGCGCAAGCTTCTTAGCCTCTTCCTCGGCTATTGACTGCGCCACCGGGATGCGGTCGCGCAGTTTGCCGTTCACCTGCACCACGAGCGTCACCTCTTCCTGCTTCGTCAGGCTCTCTTCCCACTGCGGCCATGTATGATTGTGAATGCTGTAGCAGTGCCCGGTCTGTTCCCATAGCTCTTCTGCCATGTGCGGCGCTGTTGGTGCCAGCATAATAACAAGATAGTCCACAGCCTCATTCCATAGCTCATTGCCGACAGTCCGTGTCCCCTGGACATCAGCCAGGTAGTTGGTAAGCTCCATCAGGCTGGCGAGCATGGTGTTGAAACGCAGTTTCTCAATGTCCTCGGTGACCTTCCTGATTGTCTGGTGAGTGAGGCGTCTCAGGTCCTGCTCCGCCTTCTGCCTGACCTCGCAGGCGGTGGTCTTATCATATTCATATTCACCCAGCACCAGGTGCCAGACCCGGTTGAGCCATCGGCTCACCCCGCTGATGCCGCTATCGTTCCAGTCGCCGCCGCGCTCCCAGGGGGCGATGAACATGAGGTAGGCGCGGACGGTGTCGGCGCCAAGCTCCAGCACATAGTCGTCCGGGTTGATGACATTGCCGCGGGACTTGCTCATCTTCATATGCTCGGAGATAATTGTCCCCTGGTTGAAAAGCCGTAAGAAAGGCTCATTGAAACTGAGTAAGCCCAAATCCCGGAGCACCCTGGTGAAGAAACGGGCGTAGAACAGGTGCATCACGGCGTGCTCGGCGCCGCCGGTGTAGATGTCCACAGGCATCCAGTGTCTGAGCTTAGCCGGGTCGAAGGGACCATCCTGGTATTGTGGACTGCAGTAGCGAAGAAAGTACCATGAGGAGTCTATGAAGGTGTCCATGGTATCCGTCTCGCGCTTCGCCGCAGCGCCGCAGCGCGGGCACACGGTGTTCACGAATCCCTGGTGATATTTGAGCGGTGACTCGCCGGTAGGCTTGAATTCGGCGTCAGGCGGCAGAAGCACCGGCAGGTCTTTCTCAGGAACCGGCACTATGCCGCACTTTTCGCAGTAGACTATGGGTATGGGTACGCCCCAGTAGCGCTGGCGCGAGATGAGCCAGTCACGGAGCTTGTAGCTCACCGTCCCCTTACCCCACCCCTTCTTCTCAAGATATCCGGTTACGGCGGAAATCCCCTGCTCGCTGGGTGTCCCGTTGAACTGCGCAGAGTTGACCATAGTCCCCGGCTCGACATAGGCTTCCGCCAGCTCCTCGCCCTTCCAGCCGGACGGGGCTATCACCACCCGGATATGCAGGTTGTACTTCTTAGCAAAGGCGAAGTCGCGCGTGTCATGTGCCGGCACCCCCATCACCGCTCCGGTGCCGTAGCTCGTCAATACGTAATCGGCTATCCAGATGGGCACTTTATCATTGTTAAGGCGGTTGGTAACATAAGCGCCGATGAATACGCCATCCTTCTCCCGCTCGGTGGACATGCGCTCAATCTCGGTGATGCGGCGCGTCTTGGCGATGTACTCCTCGACTTGAGCCTTCTTATCGGGCGTCGTCAGCTTCGCTACCAGCGGGTGCTCCGGAGCCAGCACCATGAAGGTAACGCCAAATGCGGTGTCGGCACGCGTGGTGAAGACCCTGATTTCTTTGTCTTCAACGCCGGGATGGTCCAGGGCAAAGGATATCTCGGTACCCTCGCTCCTGCCCACCCAGTTTGTCTGCATTATCTTAATGCGTTCGGGCCAGTCAAGACCGTCATGGCGCATCAGTTCTTCGGCGTATTTGGTGATGCGGAAGAACCACTGCTCGAGGTCGCGGCGGATGGCGGGAGCGCCACAGCGCTCACAGAAGCCGGTAGCCACCTGCTCATCGGCGAGCACGGTCTGACAGCTCGGACACCAGTTCACCGGCGCCTTGGCACGGTAAGCCAGCCCGGCTTCATAGAACTTGAAGAAGAACCACTGCGTCCACCTGTAATATTCAGGTGAGCAGGTGACGACTTCACGGCTCCAATCATAGATTGCGCCGATGCTCTTGAGCTGGCGGCGCATATTCTCGATGTTGTCCATTGTCCAGGTGTGCGGATGGATGCCCCGCTTTATCGCCGCATTCTCAGCGGGTAGTCCGAAGGCATCAAAACCCATGGGGTGCAGCACGTTGTAGCCTTGTAGTCGCTTGAACCGGGCGGCGACATCCGAGGGCGCCACGGCGTACCAGTGCCCGATGTGCAGGTCACCGGAGGTATACGGGAACATAGTCAAGGCGTACCACTTGGGGCGAGGGTCGTCATCCCTGACCTCATAGAGCTTGTCTTCAGCCCATTTCGCCTGCCACTTCTTCTCTATTTCCTGGGGATTGTACCTGGGTATCATTTCAGTTCGCACTCCTGATTATGACAGAAAAACAATCAAAATTAGAGCATCCTCGGGATATACTCACCGTGCATAATTTTAACAGTAACGGGAAAGGTGCGCAACCAATGAGAGCTTCGAGGGAAAATAAGCTTCATAATGTTTAGTGATAGCAGGTAAAAATGCCTGTTTTGACACGCATATATGCTTTCGCTGGCACTCATTAGCGGGTGTTTTGCTCGCTTCAGCCTGGCGGTTTATACCCGTACCGAATCAGGCAGAAAAGCGGATGTACTAAGTTGCGCCTCATTGTATTCTGAAAGTGAAAGAAATAAAGGAGGTGCAAAATGAAGGCAGTAAGAACCATAGGCAAAGCGACGCTGGCAATAATCGGCTGCGCCCTGATGCCGGTCCTCATCTGGGTAGCCCTGGGAGCGGCAGTCTACCAGAAGGCGAAAGCCGCTAAGGCTCAGACAGTCCCGGCATTCGGCCAGATATTAACCGCCGGAATCAAGAGGTAGTCACCAATGAAGCAAATGCCTGGAAGAAACAGATACAGGCGCTGAGTCTCAGCGCCTGTATCTTTATCAGTGCACTCTATCCGCAAGCTCTTTTCACGACCCGGTCTTGTTTATGTCCCACAGCGTCTTTGGCTTAATCACCGTTTCCAGTCCTTCCAGTTGTGCTTTGATTCTCCCCTCCAGCTCCGTTGCCGGCATTCTGGCAAGCGGCGCCAGGAAGTTCATCAGATAGTCCATCATCCCGCTGTGTATGGTCTGTAGAATGGTGTCGGTCAGGTCCAGCGTCATCGAGTCTATTACCAGCCTCTCCCTGCGTTCATCCGCCTCTTCGGTAAAGGAGAGCATGATAATATCCTTTCCTGCCTTGAACTCCCAGAAATTGGGCATACCCGGCGCTACCAGGCGGAACATCTCACAGCACTTCGTCTTACCCATGTTCTCCAGGAACTTCTGCCGGAAAAGTGCGGCTAGCGCTGGCTCGGTTACTACCTCATAGTGAAAAGCCATATCTCCCTCCTCGGTATTATGTGTGTCTGCTTCCCTCTCCCCCTATCCTGAAAAGGGCTGACAGTACAATGGCTGTTATGATGGTGGTCACCATTATGACCATGACGGCAACACCAAAAACCTCGTTCGGGATGATGCCGCGGGTGAGCCCCACGCTAGCGATGATAAGCGAGATCTCGCCGCGGGGCACCATGCCGAATCCGATGCGCATCGCTCCCCACCTGTTGAAGCCGATACCCAGGGAAGGCAAACCGCAACCAAGCAGTTTACCCAGAATCGCCAGCGCACTGACAGCCAGACCAAAGAGCGCCACTCCACCCACAGCTCTGAAATCCACCAGCATTCCCATGACCACGAAGAAGATGGGTACAAAGACGTGGTGCACCGTGTCAATGGGCTTAGCCAGAGCACTAGCCAGTTTGGTGTTCGAAAGAGCCAGACCGATGGAAAAAGCTCCGATAACGGTCGCCAGTCCGAATTGCTCCGCCAGACCACCGGAGAAGAAGGCGAGTGCCAGAGCCAGAGCCAGCGCGGCGCCGACCACCTGGAAGGAAATGATGAACCTGGCGATGTATTTTGCCACGAGGATGGCAATTGCGCTGAACACCAGCCAGAAACCCACCGCTTTACCCAGACTGAACAGCACCTCCGAGGTGTGGAAAGTCCCGGCGGTGACAAGACCCATGACCAGTGTCAGTATCAGTATACCCACGACGTCGTCCAGGACGTCAGCAGCCAGGACAGTAACGCCTTCGGGGGTGCCCAGCTTACCTATATCCTTCAGGATACGTGCGGCGATACCCACCGAAGTGGAGCTTATGATAGCGCCGATGAACAGCGCTACCGGAGCGGTAGCGCTGTTTGCCAGACCGAAAAGCACGGTAGCCAGAGCGCCGAAGGCGAAGGACACGGCAGCGCCGCCAATAGCCACCAGTGACGCCGGGCCGGCAAACCGTACGAACTGCCTGAAATCTGTACCGAGACCCGCGGAAAAGAGCAGAATGATGATGGCTATCTGGGCAATGAAGGACAGAGTGCCGGATGTGGCACCTGTAACGGCGGCCCCACTGCCGGAGGCAACAAACGGGAAAAGGGGACCGATACCGGGGATAGGCATGCTTCCCAGTGCGTAAGGACCGATAAGC
>JAUYDO010000205.1 GCA_030691835.1 Dehalococcoidia bacterium
TGGTGCTGGCTACGAGCTGGGAGACGAGGCTGTCCGGATTGTTGGCGTCACCGAAATAAGTAGCCCGACCAATGCATGTGGTGACGCAGGCAGGGAGCATCCCGTTCGCCAGCCGGTGAGCACAGAATTGACACTTGCGCACATTGCCTATAGGTGAAGTCTTTTCATCGGGGCGAGGCCATTTTCGGCTATACTCGAAATTGGGCAACCGTTCGTAATCATCCGCTTGCGCCTCGCCTATTATAATCCCGCCTGCCGTGGCGGTTCCTTTACTGTAGGTGTCACCAAAATCAAAGGTGCGGGCGGCATAAGGGCAGGCGGCAATACAGTAGCGGCAACCGATACACTTTTTATAATCAATGACCACGATGCCGTCTGCCTGTTTCCAGGTGGCGCTAACCGGACACACGTCTGTGCAAGGAGGATTGTCACACTGCATACATGGTCGCGGCGTAAAGCGCCGGGTCACATTAGGATAAACACCCTTCTCCTCGTCAAGTACCGGGCGATAGACTACTCCAGGTGGCAGTTTGTTCTCTGAGACGCAGGCTATGGTGCAGGCGGAACATCCGACACATTTGCGCAGGTCAATCACCATGTGCCAATGGCGCTCCTCCAAAGGCTTTTTCATGGCTAGCCTTAGCTCATCCTGCATGCGTAGCAGAACGTCTGCGCTTCCTGCTACCGCTGACACCGCATCAAAGGATGTGCTCACTGGACTGGTGGCAGAAGCTTCAGCGGCTTGTGCCTCTACTGCGCTTATCAGTCCCAGCTTTGCCACAGCTACAGTGGCTACAGTCGCTCCAGCCACTTTGAGGAACTCCCTTCGGTTGTTCACCAGCTCCTGCTCGCCCCTGACCTTCTTGCTCATTTAAATTCTCCCTGTTTGGTAGCTACTCTACCATAATTATAATGACGCAGGTAGAATAATGGTGTCAGGGAAAGCACCTATTTGTGGATAAATAATGTCAGCAAAATCACTGATTTTGGCCGTGGGATACTAAATGAGTGGAAATCCTCACGGGTTTAAGAAGGTTTTTAATGTATGCTATCGCTTCCCGAACCAACCGAGGTTCAAGCCGGCGTATCGAGTAGACCGCTCTGGATGGCGTATCTGACCAGTTCAGCCCGCCCTTTAAGCCCCAGCTTTTCCTTAAGACGGGCTTTATAGGTCTCTACCGTTTTGATGCTCAGGAATAGCCTGTCTGCTATCTCTTGATTGGTATGTCCCATTGCCAGGAGACGGAGCACTTCAATTTCTCGTGAGCTGAGCCCGCTTTCGTCTTTATCAACTGTGGCGCCGGGCGTTTCCTTCTGGCGTAAGTCAGCTATCAGTCCCTCAGTCATGGAGGAGTGAATGAAGTGTTCACCTCTGTGGGTAGCTCTAATGGCGTCAATCAATTCCGTGTCCGCTGCCTTCTTCGGCACATAGCCGTCAGCTCCGGCGCGGAGCATTTGAGTTAGATAGCTCTTCTCCTCGTGCATGGTCAGCACCAGAATCTTTACATCTGGATTTTGTTTTTTTATCTCCTGAGTTGCCTCTAACCCATTCAGTCCGGGCATAGCGATATCCATCAGCACAATATCTGGTGCAATCTCACGACTTTGCCGCACCGCCTCTATGCCATCGGCAGCCTCAGCCACCACTTCCATATCTGGCTGAGCATTGAGCAATGTCTTCAGCCCAGCCCGCAGGACGGCGTGGTCATCAGCCAGAAGCAATCTTATTTTGCCCATCATCCCTCCCGTCTAATTTCAATGGCACTTCGAGAAAGACGGTAGTGCCTGAGCCGGGATAAGACTCGATTGATAGCTTGCCGCCAATAAGGGAAGCCCGCTCGTACATGCCAAAGAGTCCTAGCTGCTTTCCATCTGACGAAAACATGGTTTCATTGACATCAAAGCCTTTGCCGTCGTCTTCGACAATAGCCACCAGTGACGAGTCCCGCCGCCTTAAGACGATGCTCACATTCTTCGCCCCGGCATATTTGGCAATATTGGTCAGTGCTTCCTGGATAATGCGATAGACAGCTACCTCGATTTCCGGTGGCAAACGCTGCTCGCTCAGACCACTGACGTGAGAATCGATGTTAATGTTCATTTTGGCTGAGTATTCCTCGGCGTATCGCTGGATGGCGGAAGCCAGGCCGAGGTCGTCCAGAAGACTGGGGCGAAGCTCTACTGCCAGGTTGTGTACCTCATTCAGGGTTTGTGCCGCCAGCGCCCGCAGCTCGGTTGCCTTCTCTTTAGCCTGGCTGACACTGGAGACATCTTCAATTGACTTGAGGCCAACCATCAGCGAAGTCAAAGACTGGCTTGTCTCATCGTGAAGCTCCCGCGCAATTCGCTTGCGCTCACTTTCCTGGGCGTCGATGACCTTTGCCAGAAGATGCACACGCATCTCCTCTTTGTGTTTGAGCTCCGCACTCATTTCGTTGAAAGCAGAGCCCAGACTGCCGAGTTCGTCCTTTGCCCAGATGGGGGCTTTCCAGCGGAATTCTCCTTTACCTGCTGCTCTCGCGGCATCTGCCAGCTGGGCAAATGGCCCGGTCAGAATAGAAGCCAGTCCATAAGCGATTACAAGCCCGAGCACCAGTATAACGGCAACCCAGAGTAGAATATTGCGTATATGGTTTTGAAGTGCAGCGCTCAGTTTCGCCTCTGAGAGTCCGATGCGGACCACTCCCGCCTTGCCGCCGAGGAGAGGCACGGCAATGTCTTGAATAGTATCGTCTCCAGTCTGCAAAACCTGCACTCCATATGCCGCGCCGGGCGGCACCTTGTTTGCATCCAGCAAATCACTGGGGAAGCCTTCACTAAAAGTGTGTACCATTACATTGCCCCTGGCATCCAATACGAAGGTGTAAATAACATCCTCGGAGGTGTTTCTTGTGTCTCTGACCAGAGTATAGAGGGCGAACTGGTTATGGGTCAGTACCAGGTCAAGACTATGCGTTGCCAGTTCAGTACCTATTGCAATGCCACGCTCCCGTAGTTGATTCCTCAAAAAAGTGGAGTCGTCACGGTACGTATACCAGACCAGAGCCAGGGCGGAGCAAAGAATGCAGACAGCTACGATACCCATGATTTTGGTGCGGATGCCCACCGCACCAATCTTTGCCCAGATATCGGCCCACAATGATTCTTTTATCACCTCACCACCCCAGCTTGATTTGCATCTCCTTCACAGAGTTATAGATGCTATCGTTAGCGAGCACGACCTTGTCTATACCCGATTTCCCCAGTATTCTCCTACCTTCGTCCGAGCTGTGTATATCGAGGAAACTGTCCTGTAGCTGAAGCTTCAGTTGAGGGTCCAGCGCCGGGCTAACGACCACCGGTGGTATTCCATAAGGACCCCAGCGAGCAATAACCCTGGTCCGGGAAATTATCTCCGGATTGCTGGTTGCCATGTGGTCATAGACCAGGCTATCTACAGCAGCCGCATCTACGAGCTTCTCTGAAACAGCTTTAATAGAGTTATCGTGTGAGTAGGTAAATATGTAGCGGCTGAAGAAGGAGCCCGGGACTTCGTTCAGCAGGTAGAGTTGATAGGTTGGCACCAGGTAGCCAGTATTAGACAGGGGGTCTGTGAAGGCAAAGCTGGAAGCTTTAAGCTCTTCGAGGCTCGTTGTCATGCTCCCCCGGTGTACGATGAGATAAGAGTAATACACAGTATCACCGCGCATCTGCGGCACTACTAAAAGCTCCAGACCAAAGTCCTGACGTCCTTTGACATAAGCCAGGCTACAAATGAAGGCTATATCGACACGTTGTCCTTTGAGCAGTTCATTGACTTCGGCATAGGTGGGCTTAAGAAAGAGCGTTACCTGCCTACCAGTTTTCTTGCCCAGGTAGTCCAGGAGCTCTTGATAGGATTCCAGAGTGCTTCGTGGGGATAGTACGCCGGCAATAGCCACGCGGAGAGAGGAGTCGCTGGGCTGCCCATAAGCCAGGCTGGATATCTCCTGTATTGGGGGAATCGCTGACCTCTCAGCAAAACTCACTTTGACTGCGTCTGGCGGCCGTATGTGGCTGGCCGAGAGGAACAGTGCCGCCGCCGCTGCAACCATTGCAACCAGCATAATAAACCAGAATTTCAGGTTCGACTTCAGACCGGAAGAATGCCTCGTCACCCCTACCTTGCCCCCCTATTTGTATTCAAAGTCTGGCTGGCAATTTGACATTGCTCAGCACATTTACCGATAGTCTTATGTAATTCTATTGTAGATGCTGCCAGAAACGGGGTCAAGGTTTCAGAATTTGGCGGCGTTATTGCATTTGACTGCTGACACTGTCATAGAAAAGCCCGCTGGATACCCTTTAGCTTGCTGGGGGGAGGAAGCCCATGCAGTCAGAAAGTATTATGGTAGATGTTAGGATTCGAATATGGCGGCAGCCGCCGAGGCAGACTCACCTTCAAAACCCTGCCATCCTCCCACGATTTCACTCAAACCAACTTTAGGAGGTCCTGCCACTTGTCGTTCCCCGCATAATCCACGCATCTGCCAGACAACTTCAACAATTTGAAGCATTCCAGTAGCGCCAAATGGTTCCCCCCTGCTCTCCATTCCGCCGCTGGTATTAACCGGATGTCTACCGGTAAGGGCTGTAGCCTTGCTGTCAATAAATGCCGGTGCTTCTTCCTTTTTGCACAGACCTACGCCCCAGTAGCCGGTTACTTCAGACCATGCTGTAGCATCGGCTAACTCCATGACCCCTATGTCTTTAGGGTCGAGCCCGGCTCTTTCCTCAGCTTCACGGGCTACTCGTTCATCAAGGTCTGGCTCATCCGGGTTGTACAGGTCTCTACCCTTTTGCACAACCGATGTTGCTACAAATATTGGTTTAGTAGTGTATTTTCGCGCGAACTTGCTACTACAGAGAATGGCGGCACCCCCGCCATCCCCGTTTGGAGCACACATGCACCGCGTGAATGGCTCCGTTACCAGCGGGTCGGCAAGGACTTCCTCTACAGTGTAGGTTTTTCTATACTGGGCTAATGGATTCAGGCTAGCGTTATTATGATTTTTAGAGCACACCCAGGCTAATTGTTCTTTCGTAAGACCGTATTTCTTCATGTATTCAAGGCACCTTACCGCCATCTTGGCTACGGGACCTGAGAACTTAGGTAATGTTTCCCCCTCCTTTAGAGGTGGGTTCATTAACCGAAGGTATTGTTCCCTGTTCGGCATGTAGCCCTTCTCGGCTGCCAGAACCAGCACACAGTCGTGAAAGCCCGAAGCCACATCCAGATAAGCAAGCTGAAAGGCGGCGCCGCCGGTGGCGCACGAATTACGCGTGTTGTGCACCGGGATTGCCCCAATTCCCAGTGGTCGCAGGATTTCCTGACCAATCACTCCGGTAAAGTTCAGGATGTGCTCAGCACGGAAATCCCAGGGTGGGATGAGGTTCCCGCAATAGGCGGCCCTAATTTGATTTATGGATATGCCGGCATCGGTGAGCGCATCATTTACAGCCATCCTTGTCATGTCGTACAAGCTCCGGTCAGTAAACTTACCGCAGCTTGTCATACCTACACCCAGGATTACAACTTCGTTCATATTCGTCTCCTTTAACTAAGTACTTATCCAATAACATCACTGTGTAAGTCGTGGCATGATTCCGTCAGGGTCAAATTTCCGCATAAACGCAAGTTCTTCAACAGTTGGCGGCTCGGTTTCCGGGACTTTAGCCGGTATAACAGGGGTGAACCCTGTCCTTTGCTTTACTTCTTCAACTGTATGACCCGGATGAACCGATTTCAGCCGCATAATTTTTGTCTCTTCATCAAAATCGAAGACCGCTATGGGAGTTACAACGTAACGTGGTCCCTCGGACCGCGATGGGGAGCCTGCTTTTTCCCTGCCTTTTGGACCATCCAGGAATCCCGGTCCGCTAACAAAATCAACCTTTTCCACAAGCAATCTCGGCGTATGGAAATGCGTAAATATGTATACTCTGTTCAACCAGGCAGTCGCCATTGTGCCAACAGTGCCCGGACCCCTGAACCTGGGTTTTTTCTGGTCGCCAACGTACGCCATATTGAGATTGCCATATTTATCTATTTGGAAGCCGCCATAAAACCCAAAATCTGCAAACCTTGGGTTACCTTGCATATCAATAATGGTGTCCGTTGATATCCGGCTCTCCGCTCCTATTTGAATACGATAATCACCGACATACCATAACAATTTGTCAAAGTTAGAGTTGACAGCTCCTGCAGTCCCGATACAAAACCATAAGCTCGGTGCATGACGGGCTTGTGCCAGACGGCAGGCAGTCCAGGGAATTTGTGAAAAGGTCCCAATAAGCCCGAGTTCTCCATCCTTCAAATCCTTGCTCAAAAAGGCTGCCATTATTTCGGCGGCGCAATAATCTTTAGCATGCTTTTCTTCAGGCATATCAGCCTCCTTTTTCAGAAATATCTTAACTCGAGTAACTTTCTTGCGATTCCTATTCTTTCCAGATACTCTTCGTGACTCTTGCACCCATAGACATATTTGTCCAGGTATTGTTTAAAAGTAGCGTCATCTCTACCTGAATTTTGATACTCTCTCAGGTGTTCCTCATCAAGCTGATAGCATCCCTGACAGTCAGCGGGATGAGCGCCATAGGGAACTTCCACCACGGCATCAACGAGACGCCCGAATACAGTCACCTCTCTGTAATGGGCCCTTGTATCTTCCAGGGAGACTATCTCTTCAGTCGTAACGATTACTTTCTCTGCGGCTTGATATAAAATTTCCTCAGCGCCTATGTGTCCGAGCTCTCGCGCGTTACCATAAGCATCACATCTGGCTTTATGTATTACGGCGATATCAGGACGGATTGGGGGAACCACCACCACTTTCCTGCCGGTAAAGGGGTCATCAATCTCTTTGTAAAAGTCCGGGTTGGCTCTTACCACATCCACTCCCCTCATGCCATCGGGCAACGGTAAAAAGCAACTCCTGTGCCTCCTGCCTTCAGTGCCCGCAATAATCCCGTCTCATCAAATTCAACAACATCCAGTTTACCGCTTTCTGCCATGCGTCTGAAATTCGGCGCCGCCCCAATGTAATCTAAGCCAACGTAGGAGGTATAAAGAGTCTTTATACAGCCGGCGCCTATAAGAATATCGACATGATAACCTGAGGAGTTGGTAGGTACGACGGTCAGGTCTTTTACCCCTTTACGGATGAGCTCCCTGACAAACGCATTCGGCGCATCCCGAATGGCGGCTCCTCCTATGGCTAGCATCATACCGTCTTCAACCAGGTTTGCCGCTTCCTGCAGGCTTACGACTTTATTTTTCCTTCTTCCGGAAATCACCATATTTAATCTCCCTTCTATGGAATATTTGGATGTTAATCCATCCCAGGTTGTACCAGCAAATATGTCTTTTGTGATTATCTTCCTCGTTATGCCTGACCCGGACAGGCCGGGAACAAAATAATATTGATGTAGCGGCAATCCCCCTGTGGTTGCCCGTTTTCAGGGCAGGCACAGGGGCCTGCCCCTACAATGTCTTACCATCTGGCGCAAAATTTTAGATTTAGAGTGCTAAGTTACACTTTACCCCATCGTCTCAGGCAGAATAGTAGCTATTTGGGGGAAGGCTATCAGCAGGGATGCCAGACTCATTCAGCCCGCGGAGAAGGTCACCAGTCGATTATCCGGCTTATGCGATTAGCCGGGCTACGCGGAGACCTGGCTGTTTTATTCAGCTTTCCCTTTAACTTCAAATCTGTTTGACAGGTTCTCTTGAACTTTCGCAGTTATTTATACTTTTCCCTTATGGCGAGTAACCGTTCAAGTACCTTTTTGCCGGCTAAGCCTTTAGCCTCCAATTCAGCCACATACTTGTCCCACAGGGGCTTACCGGCTATCCCCTGCCATTTCTCATACTCTCCGGGGTCGAGGTGGACTTCTTCCATGACTTTGCCCGCTTTTTTCATTATCTCAAGGGCTTCCGCACCTTCGTTAAAACCGTGGTTCGCGCTGGCAATCGCAGCACCCTGGACACCACTGACACTCATTATTGCCTGCTGGATATCTGGCGGCAGACTGTTCCATTTTTCACGGTTCATTATTATAAATAGCAGGTTCATTAATGGCGACTCCACTGTCCGGTAGCGAAACACCTCATATAACCTGAATGACAGAATGGCACCCCAGGGCATGGTACCCCCGTCTAGCACTCCCTTCTCTACGGCATCATATAGGTCAGGTGCAGGCATGTTTACCGGTGAAGCACCAACCATCCTGAACGCCTCCGTGGAGGGGCCCGGGCGTACATGTACCTTCAGACCCTGGAGGTCGCTCAGATTACGTACCG
>JAUYDO010000242.1 GCA_030691835.1 Dehalococcoidia bacterium
CGGGTTTCACTCCTAACAAGTCTCCCGACCTCTTGAAAAAGAAGATTCCGCCGGAAGAAATCATCAAGCTTAATGGCAATGAGAATCCCTATGGCTGCTCACCCGCGGTAAATCAAGCGCTCTTTGAGTGCAAGAAGTTCAGTATCTACCCGGACGCAACTCAACAGGAGGTAAGAAGCTTAGTAGCTGGTTATGCGGGCACCACTCCCGACCGCGTGGTGGCTGCCGCCGGGGCTGACCAGCTTCTGGACGTCATTGTGCGTCTGTTTATTGACCCGGGTGACGAGATGATAACCTGTGTGCCCACCTTTGAGCTTTATCGCTTCTACACTCAGTTGTGCGGCGGAACAGCGGTCGAAGTGCAACGAGACGAAAACTTCGATGTCAATATAAGTCAGGTTAAATCAGCCATAACGAACAAAACCAAGGTGATATTTCTGTGCAACCCGAACAACCCAACAGGCAACGTCATCCCCAAGGAAGGTATACTCGACATGGCCAAGACAGGCATACCAACGGTAGTTGATGAAGCCTACTACGAGTTTTCCGGAATAACCATGTCTCCCTACATTGATCAGTATCCTAACCTCATGGTAGTAAGAACATTCAGTAAATGGGCAGGTATAGCCAGCATCAGACTTGGCTACGGCATATTCAGCCCCGAAGTGGCTGCGAGCGTATTCAGCATCAAGCCACCCTTCAGCGTCTCGGTACCAGCTATCGTTGGTCTCAAGTCTTCCCTGCAGGAAAAGGAACATCTGCTGAGCACCGTTAGGAAAATTGTTGACGAAAGAGAACGCCTTTTCCAGGAACTTAAGAAACTCAGCTTCCTCAAGCCCCATCCATCTAAAGGCAATTTTATCTTCTGCGCCGTATTGAAGGGAGAGGCGGCTAAGCTCACTCAGGACCTGGAAGATAGGGGCATTCTTATCCGTCACTATAACACGCCGCGTCTGAAACATGGTGTGCGCATCACTGTAGGTAAACCGGAGCAGAGCGATAAACTGATAGCAGCCATGAAGGAGCTGATGGGTTAACAAATCAGTCCAGAAAGAATACATGAAGCTTGAAGAATTGGGGCGTCTGAAGTTATGTACCCTGCCTACCCCGTTAATGGAGGCACCGCAGATATCGGCTAAGCTGGGCGGACCCAGGATATTGATCAAGCGAGACGACTTGACCGGGCTAGCCATGGGCGGCAACAAATCTCGTCCCCTGGAATTTCTGATGGCTGAGTCCAAGAAAAATGGCGATGATATTGTGGTCACGGCGGGTTATCAGCAATCAAACTGGGTGTGTAATATCATTGCCGCAGCCCGCAAGCTCGGCATGGACGTGATTCTCTTCCTGCTCAAGGGCAGCGGCAGATTTCAGGGGAACCTACTGCTTTACAAGCTCCTCGGTGCCGACCTCAGGTTTACCGATATGGAGGTCCGAGACCTGCCGGCTCTCTACAAACAGATGGACTCTCTGGCGGCGGAGCTGCGCCGCCAGGGCAGGCGGCCGCATGTCATATACTACGAGTCCTTCGGACCCGTAGGCATAGCTAGCTACGTGATGCTGGTATCAGAGATATGCCAACAACTTCAAGAAAAGGGACTCACTGCCCAGTATTTGTTCCACACCAGCGGCTCCGGATGCACTCAGGCTGGCCTGCTCGTGGGTGCCAGGTATTTCAAAGCTCCCTTTGAAGTTGTTGGCGTCATGCCGAATCACAGGTACACCAGGGAACAGCGTGTACGGATGGTCGCCGATTTAGCCAGTGCGACATCGCAGTTCCTTGACATGAATTTCAGCTTCAGCCCCGAAGAAGTAAAGTACTATGATGAATACGCCGGTGAAAGCTACAGTGCCCCAACCAAGAAAGGTATTGAGGCTATCAAGCTGGTGGCAAGCACAGAGGGCATCTTTCTTGACCCCATCTATTCTTCCAAATCAATGGCATGTCTTATAGACCAGATTCGAGATGGTCGGTTTAAACCTCAAGACACGGTTATCTACTATCACTCCGGCGGTCTCCCGCAGTTGTTTTTCTACAATGAGGAGCTAACAGCTTGATTCTTGTTATGCATAATACTTGCTAACGGAGGTCATTAATGCGTGTAGTCAATATCCCCGGTCATGTCCCGGACGTCACGGACAGGATATCTAATGACGCCGTGAGGCAGGTGCTGGAAGAGTCCGGGATAGAATATCTGGTTACTCTGCCCGAATCTCTCTACGAAGTGCTCTTGCGAGACCTGATAACAGGCTCCTCAATCAAGGTAATCCAGGTATGCCGCGAATCCGAAGGCATCGGCATCTGCTCAGGACTAACCTATGGTGGCAAGAAGGCAGCTACGCTCTATTCATTCAAGGGATTCTACAACTCCATAGACAGCCTGCAGGGGTGCGCCGTGAGGACCGAATCATCGTTTCTCATGCTCATCAGTGAGGCGAGCGCACAGACAAAGGCTGGCGCTCGTGACCCTGAGGGAGGATGCTTTACCGCCGACTTGCTGAAGGCTCTGATGATACCCTATTACGAAGTTACCAGTAATGCGGAACTCCCTGTCATAAAGCAGGCTCTGGAACAGACGAAGACCAGCACCAAGCCCGTGGCAGTGATATTGCGCTGGTAGGAGGCAAGATATATATGGCGATGAAACGAGTTGAGTGTCTGAAGGTTCTGGCGAAGTACCGGACTGATGAGTTCGTCATAGTGGCATGGCAGAGCATAAACCCATGGCAGCAACTGTCCCCTAGCAAGTACAACTTCCAGTCAATTCGCACCATGGGGGAATGCTCAACCTTCGGTCTGGGACTGGCTTTAGCCCGCCCGGGCAGGCGAGTAATGGTTCTGGAGGGGGACGGCTCCCTGTGTATGAACCTGGGCTGTCTGGTCACCATTGCCATGGCAGCACCCCCGAACTACTATCAGTTTATCCTGCACAACAGGGTCTACGAGACCACCGGCGGTCAGACCATACCCAATATTGACCGCCTTGACCTGGCGATGATTGCCCGCGGCGCTGGCATACCCAGCGTGCATCGCTACCGCGACGCGGAGACCCTCGAGCGAGAGCTGCCTGAACTGCTCAAAGAGAAGGGACCGGTATTTATCCTCCTCGATATTGAGCCGGACGAAAGTCACCTTTCGGGCAAGGAGTTTGGCAAGGTCCGTGCGCGGGATAAGGACTGCAACAGGCAGTTCAAAGAAGCCCTGTCCACTTAGAACAAGGGTATTGACATTGTCACAAGAGAAGGCTGATAATATGCTAACCTCAAGAAAAAAAAGGAGGAAAAGGCAATGAGGAGACTACTGGTCATACTTCTGGGGGTCCTGGTGGTGGGTGTCCTGGTGGTGGGGTGTGCCCAGCCGGCGCCTGTACCAGCACCGGCACCTTCGCCGGTGTCAAAGGAAGGCTGGCCCAAATCGATGATAGTTGGTTCAGGTCCGGTGGGCGGCGGGCTGAACATGCTGGCAGCAGGCATTTGCCCCATCTGGGAGAAAGCCCTGGGCATACCGGTAACTGTTTCACCAGGCGGCATGGTGGGCAATATCGAGATATTCCGCAGTAAGGAATTTGACACCTTTTTCTCGGCATCGGCATTTGGCAAGAGTGCCTATGATAACACCAAGGACTTCCCGTGGAAGGGCGGGCCTCTCACCGACCTGCGTATCGCCTTCAATGCTTATGAAAACCCGTGGTTCTTCATTGCTCTGAAGAAGTCAGGTTTAACCAAGGTCTCAGAGCTGAAGGACAAGCGCATTGCCTTCTCCGGCGGAGCCGCCGTGTGGGATGTCCATGCCAGCCTCACCCTGCCGGGTGAAGGTATTCAATATTCTTTGGAGGACAAAGCTAAGAGGGATGTCAAGGTGACGTACGGAACGGTGGACGAGGTGGCCCAGATGGTGTCGGACGGCTTGCTTGATGCCGCTGAAGGTATGATGGAAGGTCTGGTACCGCAGCCCGGTATCATGAAGTTGATGCAGGACAAGGACTGCGTCATACTCCAGTGGACTAAAGACTCCGTCATGAAGAGACAGGGAGCAGCAGTCATGCCACCTGCCATTATCAAGAAAGAGCTGCTGAGCAAGTATGTTACGGAAGACTTCCTGACCTACAACGGTGGCATAAACAACTTCTCGGTGCGGGATAGTCTGCCGGAGGACTTCGTCTACCAGCTCGTAAAAATATGGTATGAGAACCTGCCGAAGCTGGCTGAGCAGAACCCCTACTGGAAGTACAACATCCAATACCCCGAAATAATAACCCAGCAAGTTGGGGTACCGTTCCATCCCGGAGCTATAAAGTACTGGAAAGAGAAGGGGATGTGGAAGGGTGGCTAGCCCGGTTAGCTACTTGTCCGCAAGATAAGGCATCCTATCCTACTACGTGTTTATAGATGGCAGCGGCTGGTCTGAATCATCTTCACCCCGCGGTGAGCCCGAAAAGGATTCACGCCGCTGCCATGCTTCCCTGAAACCCAAAAGCACCAAGGTGAGGAGGCGACCATTAACACGGTAACGCAATGGGTATCAGGCGAGGGACGCTCAATCTGGCAGAAGCTGAAGGCTGACCCACGAGCCTTCTTATATATCGCGATTTCTGTTTACGTTATCGATAACTTCTTCAGACCCCAGCCGGAGCACCCTGGCCGCGCCTTGTTTGTAATGCTCGTGTTCGTGGGTCTATTCTTGATGCCAGCGAAAGCGGGCAGGAAAAAATATCTCAGATACCTGGATTATCTGTGGATAGCCATGTCAGTTGCGACCTTCGGCTACATAGTGCTGAACTGGTATGACATTGCCTGGCGCACCGGAGCGCCGACACCGCTGGACATAATTATGGGTCTGATAGCGATTGTCGTGTCGCTGGAAGCAACCCGGCGCGGCATGGGCTGGATACTGGCCGTGGTGATTGTCGTCTTCATGATGTATTATTTCCTGGGTCACTATCTGCCCAGGGAGTGGGGCGGGCACGCCCCATTCAACATCAGGCGCATCGTGAGCGCGGTTTATCTGGACACTCACCTTGACGGCATATTCGGAACCTCCACCTATGTAATGTTCAAGTACGTTTTCCTGATTTACATGTTCGGCAAGGGTCTGGAGCTAACCGGCGCTACCGGCTATCTGATAGATTTAGCCCGAGCCCTGGTCGGAACTATCAGAGGCGGGGCGGCAATGATAGCCGTGGTGGCTAGCAGCTTTGTCGGCACCATCACCGGTCTGGCAACCGCCAACGTCCTGATTACCGGAGTGGTCACCATACCCCTGATGAAGAGGACGGGATTCAAGGCGGGGGCAGCGGGTGGGGTGGAGGCTGCCGCGTCCAGCGGCGGACAGCTTATGCCGCCGATAATGGGGTTGGCTACCTTCCTGATGATGGCTTTCTTAGCCATTCCGTATTTTGAGATTGTCAAAGCGGCTATCTTTCCAGCCATCTTGTATTACGTGGGGGTTGGCGCTTCTATCCTGTTCTATTCCCGCGGTGCCAGGGTCGGAGCGGTGCCACGCTCCGAGGTGCCGAAGCTCAAGGAGGTGCTGAAGAGAAGAGAAGGGATTGTCTTTTTTGCGGGATTCATCGCCCTGGTGTACCTCATCGCCCAGAGGTATTCCCCGACCCTGGCTGCGCTGGTCGCATTGCTTGTTGTATTCGTGCTTAGCTACATCACACCTCACAAGATGACCCCTTCGAAGTTGATAGACCTCTTCTCAGACACGACGCGCGACTTCCTGACGCTGGGCGCTATAATGGGCGGCATCGGGCTGATTATCGGCACTATCCTGTCAACCGGTCTGGCTTTCCGCATCACCCAACTGCTTCTCGACTTCACCGGTGGTGCGCTGGCTCCTACCCTGATTCTAGTAATGATTGCCTGCATCATCCTGGGCATGGGGTTGCCAGTGATGGTCATCTACATCGTTGCAGTAATACTGATGG
>JAUYDO010000263.1 GCA_030691835.1 Dehalococcoidia bacterium
TCCTGGGCGCCCGCATTCCGAAGGGCGTGCTCCTGGTAGGTCCTCCCGGCACAGGCAAGACCCTGCTGGAAAGAGCCGTGGCTGGCGAGGCCAGTGTGCCCTTCTTCTCCATCTTTTTCCCGGGAATGTCTCAGAAGCCAACCGAAGTGCCTCTGAGCGATGTGGTGGTTTTGTCACAGAAGCACGAGATAAAGCAGATAGAGGTGGACGGTGACGAACTGCTCATAATCCGGAACGATGGCACCCAGATAAAGACCTTCAAGGAAAGCAACGCCAATATCTATGATATAAGAGGTCTTGACCTTGCCGGTGTGGAAGTCAAGGTGAAGGGGTCTTCAGGCATCAACTGGAGCAGCCTTCTCATAAACTTCCTGCCCCTTATAATATTCGGGGGTCTGCTTTTCTTCCTGTTCCGCTCGGCACGGGGCGCTAACACCCAGGCACTGCGCTTCGGGCGCAGTCGCGCCCGGCTGTTCCCCGCCAACAAGCCCACCATCACCTTTGAGGATGTGGCAGGCGTGGAAGAAGCCAAGCAGGAGCTCCGCGAGGTAGTGGAATTCCTCAAGGACAGGGATAAATTCCAGGTCCTGGGCGCCCGCATTCCGAAGGGCGTGCTCCTGGTAGGTCCTCCCGGCACAGGCAAGACCCTGCTGGCAAGAGCCGTGGCTGGCGAAGCCAGTGTGCCCTTCTTCTCCATCAGCGGCAGTGAGTTCGTAGAGATGTTTGTCGGTGTCGGCGCGTCAAGAGTGCGCGACCTCTTTGACCAGGCTAAGCGCAATTCGCCCTGCATCGTGTTCATAGATGAGATTGACGCCGTCGGGCGTCAGCGCGGCGCCGGACTCGGCGGCAGTCATGACGAAAGAGAGCAGACACTTAACCAGATTCTGGTTGAGATGGATGGATTTGATACCAACACCAGCGTCATTGTGCTGGCGGCTACCAACCGCCCGGACATCCTTGACCCGGCGCTCCTGCGCCCCGGTCGCTTCGACCGCCGCGTGGTGCTTGACCGCCCGGACATCAACGGACGTCTTGGAATCCTCAAAGTTCACGCCAAGGGCAAGCCGCTGGCTAATCCCGCCGACCTTGAGGTGATAGCCAAAGCGACGCCCGGCTTCAGCGGTGCCGACCTGGCTAATCTTATTAACGAAGCGGCTATTCTTGCGGCACGGCGCGGTAAGAAAGCCGTAGAGCTGGTTGAGCTTGAGGAGTCCATCGACCGTGTCATTGCCGGACCTGAAAGAAAGAGCCGCCGTATTAGTCCCAGAGAGAAAGAAATAACTGCCTATCACGAGGCAGGGCATTCACTGGTTGCCCGCATGTTGCCTAACGCTGACCCGGTGCACAAGATATCAATCGTATCTAGAGGCTTGATGGGTGGCTATACCCGCCAGTTGCCCACCGAAGACAGGTACCTGGCGACTCGCTCGCAGTACCAGGACATGATGGCTACGCTGATGGGCGGTCGTGCCGCGGAGAGTCTAATCTACAACGAATCGAGTACCGGCGCCTCCAACGACATAAGGATAGCCACCGAGATAGCCCGCCGTATGGTCACCGACTTCGGCATGAGCGAAAAGCTCGGTCCGAGGACGTTCGGACACAGAGACGAGCTTATCTTCCTGGGCAGAGAGATATCCGAGCAGAGGGACTACAGCGAGAGGGTAGCCCTTGATATCGACAACGAGGTGCATAAGCTTATCCAGCAGGCATACGATGTAGCCAGCAAGATTCTCAGAGAGAACAGGGCGAGACTGGTGCACCTGGCGCAAAAGCTAGTTACCAGGGAGACCCTTGAAGGCGATTCGCTTGAGCAGGCGTTCTCCGAGCCGCTCCCCGTCACCGAGCCGGAGCCCCTGCGCGCGTGATAAAGTGACTTAATTCAAAAGGCTGGTCTGAAGACCAGCCTTTTTTTGTTTGGGACAGGCACATCTTCCGAAAATAGTAGTCCTACCACCAAAGTGTCATTCCTCCTAAAATACGCCAATATGTCATTGCGATACCCGCCGTAGGTCCGCCTGAGGCGGATGTAAATGTTGGTGAAGGATTCTCCAGAAGAAGTAAACAACCTTTCACAAAATCTCAGTAGACAAGACTCAGGGTCAAAGACTATAATTCCAGATGTATGACTCCTGAGCCGAAACCACAGGTCCTCTACACCAAAGACGATATAGGCGCTACTATTCGTAGGCTCGCTGTTGAAATCGCGCGGGATTACAGGGACAAGCACCCGTTACTGGTCAGCATACTGAAGGGCTCGTTTGTGTTCACCGCCGACCTTATCCGCCTGCTGGACTTCCCGCTTGAGGTGGAGTTCGTCAGACTATCCAGCTACGGCGGCAACAAGGAAAGCTCGGGAAAAATCAAGGTGGTACAGAGACTCCATTTCCCAATAAAGGGCAGGCATGTCCTGGTGGTTGAAGATATCGTGGATACCGGTCTCACTATTAACTTCCTCCTTGAGCATCTGCGCCGTAAGAAACCAGCTTCACTTAAACTGTGCTCTCTGCTGGACAAGCCTTCGCGGCGCAAGGTGCCGGTTAATATCGATTACCTCGGCTTCACCGTGCCGGACAAATTCATAGTGGGCTACGGTGTCGATTGGGACGAGAAGTTCCGCTATCTCCCCGATATATGCTTCA
>JAUYDO010000023.1 GCA_030691835.1 Dehalococcoidia bacterium
GAGGAAAGGAAACCGGTCAGAATCTTTCATGAGCATTTGCATCCGCCTCTGGCGGATGACGAAGCAATTCACCACTGTCATTCTGAGGAACGCACCCGAATACGCCTGAGGCGGATGTAGGGGAGTGACGAAGAATCTCAATGCTCGGCACCAAGCAAGACAGGAGATTCTTCGTCGCCCGGCTTCGCCTAATCTCATCAGAATAACAATATGGATTTAATGACAGGTGAGGTTATTTTCAGACCAATGAATCATGCTAAAAATAAGGTGGGGCGGTTCTACGGGGTTGGAGTCGGGCCGGGTGACCCGGAGCTAATCACGCTGAAGGCGTCCCGTGTTCTCTCCCAGGTGCCGGTTATCTTCGTCCCCAAGAAAGGCGCGGAAAGCGCCAGCTACGCCCGTTCTATTATCGCCGGTTTGATAAGACCTGAGCAGGAGGTCGTGGAGCTGGTCTTCCCGATGCTGAGAGACCGGGAGCAACTCGCCCGTCACTGGCAGCAAGCGGCTGACAGCATCTGGCGCCGCCTCGAACGGGGAGAGGACTGCGCCTTTGTTAATCTGGGTGACCCCCTTCTTTACGGGACTTTTGTCCATGTTATGGAGAGCCTGCGTCGAGAGCACCCCGACCTGGAAATAGAGACGGTTCCCGGCACTTCATCAATAAATGCCGCGGCGGCGAGGGCTCTTGTGCCGCTCGCCATCGATGACGACCGGATTGCTATACTCTCGGGCAAGTGCGACGACTATTTTGTAAAAGAGACCCTCCGTAGCTTCGATACCGTGATTTTCATGAAAGTAAATACGGCGTTCGACCGCCTGCTCGGTATCCTGGAGGAGCTCAATCTGGTCGGGAAATGCGTCTACGTCAAAAAATGCACCACTCAGGATGAGGAAATTATTACAGACGTGGGCAAATTGAAGGGGCAAAAACTGGACTATTTCTCACTTCTGATAGTCAGGAGGTAGGCATGGCGGTTCAGGTGTACTTCATCGGCGCCGGACCGGGAGATACGGAGCTATTGACCATCAAGGCGAAGAATATAATCGAGCGCGCAGATGTAATCATCTATGCCGATTCGCTGGTAAGTCCCGAGGTCTGCAAATTCGCCAGGGATGGAGCTGAGATTCATAAAAGTGCCTCGCTCAGCTTGGAAGAGACAACCGATATCATTGTAAGCGCTGTAAAACAGGGGAAGACAGTCGCCCGCTTACAGAGCGGCGACCCTGCGATTTACGGCGCTATCCGGGAGCAGATGGCGCTCCTTGATGAGAAGGGAATAGAATACCAGATTATACCCGGGGTAAGCTCGCTCTTTGCCGCCGCCGCCTCGTTGAAGGCAGAGCTTACCGTGCCGGAGCGAGCGCAGACCGTCATCATCACTCGTATGGATGGCAGAACACCCGTCCCCGCCACTGAGAACCTGAGGAGCCTGGCGGCACACCGGGCGACTATGGCTCTTTTCCTGAGTGCCTCACTGGTTGAAGAGGTGGTGTCGGAACTGATACAGGGCGGCTATGACCCTGGAACACCGGCGGCGGTGGTCTACCGGGCTAGCTGGGAAGATGAGCTGGTAATACGTACCACGCTGGGTGACCTGTCTGAGCGCGTCAGGGAATCAGGCATAAAAAAGCAGGCACTGATATTAGTGGGTAAATTCCTGGAGCACCCGGGAAAGGGCTTGCGCTCAAAGCTCTACGACAAGAAGTTCAAACATGAGTACCGATAGCTTCACCGGAAAAGGGTCAGCCATTGTTGCCCTGACAAAGCAGGGCGCAGCGCTGGGGCGTCGCTTGAAGGCGCTGTTGCCTGACAGCCATCTCTACCTGCCGGATAAATTCGTGGCTAACGAGCTGGATGAGCACCCCTTCTCATTACCCGCACGGAGCTTAATCCAGGACATTTTCGGCAGGTACCGTCACCTGGTCTTAATCATGGCTGTGGGTATAGCTGTCCGGCTGATTGCAACCAGGGTTACTGATAAGCACAAAGACCCCGGAGTTGTTGTTATCGATGATTCCGGCAAATTTGTGGTGAGTCTTTTGTCCGGGCACATCGGCGGCGCCAATGAGCTTACCATGCAAACAGCCTCCCTAATCGGCGCTCAGCCGGTTATCACCACCGCTTCAGAATCCCGCGGGACTATTTCGCCGGACATGCTTGGGAGGTCGTTCGGGTGGGAGATAGAGGACGCTCGCGCTCTGACCCGTGTCAGCGCCGCGCTGGTGAACGGCGAGCCGGTTGGAGTCTACCAGGATGCAGGTGAGACTGGCTGGTTCCCGGAGGACCTATCACCGGATGCCCGTATTTTTGCGAGCATTGATGCTCTCAGGCAGTCCGACTGCCGGGCAGCGGTAATTATTACCGACCGGCTTCTGGATGACACAGCGTTTCCAATGCCCGCGGTAGTCTACCGCCCAAAGAGCCTGGTGGTGGGTATCGGCTGTAACCGCGGGACAAGTTGCGCCGATATAGAAGCCGCAGTAACCCGCGTTTTTTCCGAATCCGGGTTATCAATGAGGTGCATCAGGAACCTGGCTACTATTGACCTGAAAAAGAATGAGACGGGACTTCTGCAGTTTGCCGCGAAGTACCACCTGCCGGTTGAGTATTTCGATAAGGAAAGCCTGGGCAAGGTAGCCTGCCCCTCCCGCCCCTCGGCGATGACGGTAAAGCACGTCGGCGTACCGGCGGTGTGCGAAGCGGCGGCGATACTGAGCAGTGACAGTAGCCTGGCTGTCCCCAAGACCAGCTTCAACCGCACGGTGACTGTAGCCATAGCCCGTCGAGCGTTCAGGGACACTGAGACGCGTGGAAAGCTCTTCGTTATCGGCACGGGTCCCGGCGACCCGGCACACATGACCCTCAGGGCAAGACAGACAATCGCCCGGAGCGAGGCAGTCGTCGGTTACAAAACATATGTTGACCTGATTAAGCCTTTGCTCTCACGGAAAGAGGTAATAGCCACTGGCATGGGAGCAGAGGTGGAGCGGGTCAACAAGGCAATTGACCTGGCAAGCCAGGGCAAGACCGTGGCTCTTATATCCGGCGGCGACTCCGGGGTATACGGCATGTCTGGTCTGGTGGGTGAAGTTCTCCACCGGCGAGGCTCCAGGCTCGCCGTCGAGGTTATACCGGGTGTGCCGGCGATGGTGGCTGCCGGTGCATTGCTCGGGGCGCCGCTGAACGGGGATGTTGCCTCCGTAAGTCTGAGCGACCATCTCTTGCCCTGGGGGGAGATTACGCAAAGGCTTCGTATGGCGGCGCAGGGCAACTTCGTCATCGCTCTATACAATCCTAAGAGCAAAGCACGCAAGCGCCAGCTCGAAGAAGCACGGGAAATAATTATGCAATATCGCTCTACTTCTACACCGGTGGGTATCGTCACCAATGCCTATAGACCGGAGCAAAGCGTAATAATTACCGACCTGGAGCACGTGCTGGACCACTCGATTGATATGAACACAATAGTTATTATCGGCAACTCAACCACTTTTACCTTTAGCGACTGGATGGTCACGCCGCGGGGCTATCAGACCAAGTACAGTCTGGGGCAAGAATGAAGACCGATATTAGCCGCGCCACAAAAGGGCTGATTATCATCAACACCGGCAAGGGCAAGGGAAAGACCACGGCTGCCCTGGGTCTGATGCTCCGCGCCTGGGGACACGGAATGAATGTGGTGATGCTACAGTTTATCAAACGAGCCTCTGCTAACTGCGGAGAGCACCGCGCCGCGCAAAAGATGGGTGTTGAGCTGGTGGCTGGAGGCGCCGGTTTTACCCGTTCAGAAAGGAGCCTGGATGCAAACAAGCTCCTTACCGGTCAGCTCTGGAAGACGGCGAAGGAAAAGGTGACTTCGGGAGACTACGACATGGTGGTTCTGGATGAGCTGAGCTATCCTCTGCGCTATGGCTGGCTGACGGTAGAAGAGGTGCTGGATGTACTCAGAAACCGTCCTCCGGCGGTGCATGTAGTCATCACCGGGCGGGATGTGCCCGGTGAGCTAATCGAAATGGCGGACATGGTGACCGAGATGGGAGAGGTCAAGCACCACCTGAAGAAGGGAATCAAAGCCCAGCCGGGGATTGAGTTCTGAGGGAAACCTATTTTTGGAGGAATAAGCGGTGAAAGCGGTACTAATAGCCGGGACAACCAGCGGAGTGGGCAAGACCACCGTCGCCACCGGGCTTATGGGAGTCCTGCGCCGGCAGGGATACAAGGTACAACCCTTTAAGACGGGGCCGGACTATATCGACCCCACCTATCATACTTGGGTGACGGGGGAAGTCTCGCGTAACCTGGATACGTGGATGCTGTCGCGAGATGCTGTGCTGGAGCTATTTAACCGGGCAACGCGAGGGAAAGATATTGCCGTCATTGAGGGGGTCATGGGTCTTTATGATGGGCGCTCATCGGTCAATGAAGAGGGCAGCACCGCGGAGCTTGCCAAGCTTATCGGAGTCCCGGTAATACTGGTGGTGGACAGCCGGAAGGGAGCGCGCAGTCTCGCGGCTATGGCGACTGGCTACAGGGCTTTCGACCCGGGAATTAGCCTTGGTGGTGTCATTCTGAACGGCATTGGCAGTGACAATCATCTCAGATTGTGCCGTGAGGCGATTGAGCACTACACCGGAATTCCTGTTCTCGGGCACTTGCCCCGGCGCGACCACCTCTCCCTCCCGGAGCGGCACCTGGGTCTGATTCCGACAGTTGAACATCCCGCCAGCGACCAGTTTCTGGAGCGTCTTGTCGCCCAGTGCGAGGCTACCTTTGATATTGCTGGAATTCTGAGTTTATCCGAAAAGGCGGTTACCCCCGAAGCTCAAGCGCGGCTGTTCCCTCCCGTTC
>JAUYDO010000273.1 GCA_030691835.1 Dehalococcoidia bacterium
ATGCTGACACCTCCGTCTCTCTATTTTACCTGACTTTGGTGTCCACTTTATCCATCTTACCCCAGTGCCAGTCATAGGCAGAGATAAGCCGGCTGGCTATGGGCGGCGCAATCAGCGCACCCACGCCGGTGCCGGTCAGCACAATACCCGTCACCATGTTTCTTCTGGTAACGAACCACCGGGCTACCGTTGATAAGATGGAAACCCAGGCGGCGCTCATGCCGATGCCAACTATCACCCCGTAGAACAGGTACAACTGCCAGATATTGCCGACCTGCGACATGAGCAGATAGCCCAGTCCCAGAACGAGACCACTGACCGCTATTACTATCTTGGGTCCCAGCTTATCGGTGAGGACTCCCGACCCGATGCCCAGCACTCCATGCACAACCATGGAAAGCGAGAAAGCGCCCGATGTCATCACCCTGGTCCAGCCGAACTCGGCGAGAACCGGATTGAAGAAGACCCCGAAGGCGAAGTACGTGCCGTAGGTGGCTATCATGATGAAGAAGGAAGCTACGACAATGACATACCCGTAAAAGAGCCCTGATTTTTTAGTTGCTACTATTGTCATGCTAACGCACTAATAAGAAATACAGCTTCATTGAGAAATTGTCCTGTGCTCCTGCCACTCCCTCTTCAGCCTGTCCCTGAAGTCCGGGTGCGCTATTGAAATTAGAGCCTCGGCGCGCTCAGACAGGGTTTTACCCCAGAGCTCGGCGATGCCGTACTCGGTGACTATGTACTGGACATCGTAGCGCGGCGTGGTCACCGCCGTACCCGCGCCGAAGTGTGACACAATTCGGGACACCTTGCCACCTCTGGTTGTAGAGGTGAGTGCGATGATTGCCTTGCCACCGCAGGACAGCGCCGCGCCGCGGATGAAGTCGGCTTGCCCGCCGACGCCGCTGAACTCAACAGCCCCGATGGACTCGCTATTGACCTGACCGGTCAGGTCGACCTCCAGCGCCGAATTCACCACGACAAAGTTATCAAGCTGTGCCATAACCCGGAGGTCGTGAGTATAGGAATAAGGGCGCATCTCTACCGCCGGGTTCTCATGTAAAAAGCGAAAGAGTTTCTTCGTCCCCATAGCCTGTGCTGAAATGGTCTTATCTTTATCTATCTGCTTGCGTTTGTTGGTTATTATACCGGCTTCAATCGGCGCTACAATCTCATCAGTGATAAGACCGCTGTGTACTCCCAGGTCACGCTTGCCCCGGAGCGACCGCATCACCGCCTCGGGCACTCCGCCGATACCGATAGACAGGGTATCGCCGTCACTGATAAGTTTCACCACATTCTGCGCCACAGCAATTCGTTGCTCTCTAATATCGGGTGAATTGTACTCCAGAAGCGGTCTGGAAGTCTTCACAACGTAATCAAATCTGTCCAGTGGCAGAGAACTGCCAGGCGTTCGAGGCATCAGTTCATTTACCTCGGCGATAACGAGCTTTGCATTCAGCGCGGCGTCAAGGGTATATCCCACCGAAACGCCGAAGCTACAGTTGCCTCCGTCATCAGGAGGTGCTACCTGAACTAATGCTACGTCAATGGGTAGAACGCCTGAAGAAAAAAGACGGTGAATCTCGGACATTTTCAACGGCAGGAACTCTATCTTTCCAGTGTGGGCTAGCTTATAGGTATCCGGTGCAAGCTGAAAGCAAACCGTCTTGAAGTAATCGTACAAAAAGGCGTACCTGGAACCTGCGATACGTCTGGAATCAAGAAGCCGGGTGCCCTTCAGCCTTTCTTTATCGGCGATGAGCGCTTCTACCAGGGTCTGCGGCTCACCACAGGACTCCCCGATGAACACGGTGAAGCCGGGCTCCAGCGCCTTGATTGCTTCTTGCGCACTAACTATTTTGGGCATATTTTTCAACTAAACTCTTTTGTATTATTTAAGCCACAAAATGGCATTTCGCGGCTGTGCTGCCATTATAGCATACTTTTTTTCACCAGGAGTCAGCCCGCAAACTTCAGATTTGAATTATGCATTGAGATTGATATACAATATATATAACTTATTCGATGTGTTGTTGGGATTGGTTCATATGTCATTCAGGAGGTGGAATGTGAAAAAACTATTTTATTTTTCAGCCATCGCGTTATTAATCAGTCTTATTATAGCCGGGTGCGCCGCTCCGGCGCCGGCGCCGGCACCCGCACCAGCTCCGGCTCCAGTTCCCTCACCTTCTCCCAAACCAGCGCCGTCTCCGGCTCCTCCTTCTCCCGCGCCTGCTTCTCCCGCACCGGCGCCCTCCAACGTTATCAAGCTTAGATATGCGGACCAGAACCCCAGAACCGGATGGGAGGGACAGCACGCCATGCTTCCCTGGGTGGAGATGGTAGAGAAAGCCACCAACGGCAGGGTTAAGATTGAAATATACGATGCTCAGACACTTACTAAGGCTATGGACGTCTGGGAAGCAACCAAAAGCGGTGTCGCCGATATGGCTTACGCCTTCCATGGCTATTGGCCCAATATGACTCCCCTGGCTGATGTTATAAGCCTGCCCTTCATGCCCTTCAAGAGCGCAGAGCAGGCAAGCGGTATACTCTGGCAGCTATACGAGAAATACCCGGTATTCCGTAACCAATTTAAAGACAACCACGTTCTTCTGTTCTGGACGACTACCCCTTACTTCCTGGTTAACGCCAAGAGGGAAGTAAAAACAATGGAAGACCTAAAGGGTATGAAAATAAGAGTTATCGGGGGACCGCCGGTTGATTCTATGAAACGGCTTGGTGGCGTCCCGATTACCATGAACATGCCAGATACCTACATGAACATCCAGAAAGGCGTAATAGATGGCATGGGAGCGGTTTGGGAAGCTCTTTATAGTTATAAACAGTACGAAGTGGCAAAGTACTATACCTTCGTTCCACTTTATACCGGTTATTTCTCGCAGGTGATGAACAACAATACATGGAACAGTCTCCCCAAGGATGTACAGGAGCAAATAACCAACGCCACTGCGGGGCTGAAGGGTTCTACGTTCTGGGGAAGGAGCATGTTCGACTCTGCAAATAAAGAGGTACCACCGGTGGTCAGGTCGAAGGGTTATCCAATGGTCGAGTATACCCTTCCGGCAAATGAGCTGGCAAAGTGGTCAGAAGTCGCCGGAAAGCCTTTGTGGGACGAGTGGGTAAAAAAGATGGAAAGCTCAGGCTATCCTCAGGCAAGGGAAATATTAGAGGCCACTCTTAACCTCATAAACACTTATACGCCCTGAGAGCTAACCGGGATTGGATAATTCCAGCCGCAAGTACTGTAATTGGCGATTGGAAATCCGTTTTATGCGGGCTTGTTTAGAAAAGTACAGCCTCGGTTAAACAACGAAGTCAAAAACACAACTGTAGTGCAAACAGGGGGCGTCAAGCCCCCTGTTTAATCTCTGATATGCCGAGATTACCTTCTTCTCAGTCTTCGCGTCCGAATATAGCTACTGCCGCGGTGAAGGCGCCGGGCCACTCTGCATATGCTTTACGCATAGCGAGTAGCGCCCACGGGTCATTTTTAAGATAAAGGGCTCTTTCACCGGGTAGCATAGGTCCGCTCAGCTTCTCGAAAAACGCAATGAAAGCACTCATGCCCTGTTCCGCCGCTGTTTGCATGGTCTCAGTCAAGGCACGACTCCACCTCTTCTCTGCCTCCGCAGTAATGCCATAAGGGCTCATACCGCCCAGAATCAAGGAGTGAAAGCGGGAAATGGCATACCTCGCAATGCTTTTGAAGCCTACAGCCGCTCCCTGAGAATAGCCAAAATAGTGTACCTTTTCTAATTTAAGGTCATCCAGAATAGCCACTACGTCGTTGGTGAACAAGTCCGGCCGGTAGGCGGCAACTTCATGAGGCTTATCACTCCCGCCATGCCCGCGTGCGTCTAACATGATAAGCCGGTAGTCCTTCCTCAGCTCCCGGGTATAGCCATAGTTGTGCCAGCTATCCAGACTTCCGGCGAAACCGTGCATCAACATTAGCGGTACTCCCTGCCCTTCTACCTCGTAGTAGATGCGAATTCCGTTACTGTCTGCGTAAGGCATATCACAAACTCCTTTTCACCCGAATTGAAAATGGTTAATGGATGATACTAATATACCGCCTTCGCAAGGTGGGAACAAGCGCCAAGTATACACTAATATTATTCATCCCTAACCCTGGCAAGCCGGAACTATTCTTAGCTATCAGCTTTCAGCTATCAGCTATCAGAAAGAGCTAACGTTTTTAAACTGACTGCTGAAAGCCGATTTGTGCGTAAATCGCATAGGTATTGACAAAGTTAATCCGCCATGTTAAACTTGGTCGTACTGTGCGACAGCGCACATTTGCTGACCTTCGTAGCTCATCAAGGCTTATACTTTGATAATAAATTGTTAATGCTTCGGCGAAATAAATCAGGAACCATACACGGAATACCACATCAGACAGCATTGGGTAATCTTTTTAGAAACTCAGTCAGCACGATAGCCTTCTTAAGCAATACGGAGCAACTGTGAAAGGAGGGTGTAAGTATAGTAAGAGGTCTGGCTAAATAATACTATTATGAATTCTGCAAAGGAGTAAATAATATGAAAAAAGTCCTGATGGCTACATTGCTAATAGTGGTGATTAGTAGCATGATTTTCGTAGCTTGTGCTCCGGCACCAGCCCCCGCTCCGAAACCCGCCCCCGCCCCGGCTCCGGCACCAGCTCCGACTCCAGCGGCAACTCCGAAACCCGCCCCCGCACCAGCTCCGGCGGCGCCAGCAGCCGCTCCCCAAGTAACCACATGGAGAGCAACAACCCAAATCCCACCCTCCGGTTGGGGTGTAGTACATGGATATAACCCGATGTTTGAGAAGCTTGATAA
>JAUYDO010000136.1 GCA_030691835.1 Dehalococcoidia bacterium
ACCTGGCTTGGTAACAGTCTTAAAGAGCCCGGTACCTAAATGTCTGTCGTCCGGAATGTAAATCTCGGCGTAATCTATCTCAGGACTAGGTTTCTCTTGACGATGCCTTATTTCAGACACTTCAGCTTCTCCAGCTTGAAATCGCCTTCTCGTCCTTAGTTCTGCTGCAGTTCTGATTATACCCTACTTGGTTCAGGAATAGCTACCAAATTCTACAATCCATCTAAATGTGATGCTGACTAGAAGTGATATAATAGCGCAAGTGTAGTAGAATAGAGTGTGAGCAATCCCGGAGGGGTTGAGTTGAAGTGTGTGCTTGTCGTGTCAAATCAGTAGAGCCTAAAGATAACATAATCACCTGGCACTATCGGTGTCATGAGTGCATGGCTCATTTCGACATGCCGGTGCCGCGCGGTCCCACCGAGGAAAAAGCACTCAGATGTCCTGAGTGTGACAGTCCGCAAATTGAGAGAGTGGACCTTTACAGTTGCGCCATAGCGCCGCCGGGCGGCTGATAGGAGCAACTGTGAGGCAGTGTGCCTCACCTGAGTTATAGTCCCCAGACTCTAATCTTACTCTAATCCTGCTATAATTAATCTTCAGTATACTCAGTACATGAGCCTGTAGAGGCAGGCTTTTTTTATTATAAATTGGTACTTGAAATCCCACATCGTATAAGATATAGTATCGTTATACATAGGGAGGTGCGGAATGAGAACCAAGATAAAGGTTTGGCTAACTTTTGGATTTGTTCTGGTTTTGCTTTTGGTGTTGATAGGACCGGGCGTTGCTGCCAGTGGCCACGGAAAACCGCAACGGTTTATCGTTACCTTTGAACCTGGAGTGCCGATAAACGAAAAGGCGTTGCAAGGGCTGGCGCACCGGTTTGGTGGCGTAGTCAAGACCCTGGAACTGATAAACGGTGCACTCGTCATCGTTTCACCAGAGGCAAGAGCCGCATTAGGTGCTCTCAAAGGAGTAGCCCTGGTTGAAGAGGACGGTATCGTTTATGCTGTTGACGCGGAGTTGGCACAGTCGTGGGGCGTCGATAAAATCGATGCCGAGAAGGCCTGGGCTGGGGGACAAACGGGTGCCGGGGTCAAGGTGGCGATTATCGATACCGGGATAGACTACACACATCCTGACCTAAATGGCAATTATGTTGCGGGCTACGACTGGGTGAACGATGATAATAACCCAATGGATGACAACGGTCACGGGACGCATGTGGCAGGAATCGTTGCCGCGGAAAGGGATGGTGCTGGTGTTGTTGGGGTAGCTCCGGGGGCAAAGCTTTACGGCTTGAAGGTGCTCAGTGCCAGTGGTTCCGGCTACTGGAGTGACGTAATCGGCGCCCTGCAGTGGTCGGTTACCAACGGGGTGCAGGTGGCTAATATGAGCCTTGGTGCGAATACGGCACCCAAAGCCATGCAGACCGCCTGCGATAACGCGTATGCGGCGGGGGTGCTTCTGGTAGCGGCGGCGGGAAACAGCGGTTCAGGCGCAGTCCTTTATCCGGCAAAATATAGCAGCGTTATTGCGGTTTCGGCTACAGACCAGAACAATAACCGTGCCTATTTCTCCAACTTCGGCTCACAGGTGGAGCTGGCGGCTCCGGGCGTCAATGTATATTCAACCTACCCTGTTTCTCTGGGTAGCTATGCCACGCTGTCCGGAACCTCGATGGCTACACCGCACGTGTCAGGTAGCGCCGCTCTCGTCTTTGCTTCCGGACGAGCCACGAATACCGATGGGAAATACGGTATCGCTAACGAAGTGCGCAAGATTCTCCAGCAGACGGCAGATGACCTGGGAGCGGCAGGGAAAGATAAGTACTATGGGTATGGACTTGTAGACGCCGAACAGGCGGCTACCGGGGTTCAGACACCCTGAGCCAGAGCGAACGACATTCTGACCGGATATTAAGAGCTTGCGGATAAGCAGGGGGTCTACTGCGTAGTCCGCAAGCTCTATTTTCCCCCACTATTTGCCCCATTTCCTTCTCAGGGAAAGATAACAGGGGTGGGGTGTCTTCTACAAGTAACGTTAATCAGTTTGGTTAATCTCTTCTCAAATTCCCCCTTGATGTTGCCAGAATCATGGGTAACGGGATATGGAATCGAATGGCGTCTTGCGGGCAGTCCAGAAAGCATGCGCCGCAATGGGCGCATTCATCGGGATAGAGTACTTGAGGCTGGCACTCCACCATTCCTAATACATCGCCGGGACAGATATCAGCACAAATCCCGCAGGCATTGCATTTTTCCTCATTTATTACTGGTGGCATATGCTACCCCTTCAAATTCATTTAATAGTAGCTCGTGGCTCCCGCCACCGGAATTCAGGATTGCCATTCTCCAGCTTCATCATTAGAAGCTTGTTCATCTTCTCATCAATCTTCGGATAGTCAACTCGCGCAATCGTTCCGTATCTGGATGACCTGCTTTCCTTTCTCTCCAGGACACACTGCATCACGGCTTCGCCGATATCCATAAGATTGAGAGCCTCAAGGCAGCGCATCAATTCGTGAGGATTCTTAGCAGTCAGGGTGTTTTGCGCTCTTTGTCTAATTTTTCTTAAATGTGCCAGACCTGCTTTAAGCAGCGTCTCGTAGCGAAAATCGCCCGAATAATAGCTCATCAAGTTCTGCAAAGCTAGTACTGCTTCTTGCCAGGTTGCCCCTGACTTTCGCTCGATTATACTGTGATAGAAATCGTTTTGAGCTTCTATGAAGGCGGTGGCTTTTATTGTAGAGCTTGGTTTTTGCGTCGTGGCATATTTAGCCGCTGACTCGCCGGCTAGCCAGCCAATGGCATAGGCAGCCGGAGATACGCCGCGCCTGATGTTGCCCACCACATCGCCCGCCGCAAAAAGACCGCTCACATTTGTCTCGCCCTTGGCACCGATTGCCAGCCCACCTACGGTACGTGGCTCATAAAAGGTAAACTCGATTCTGTCTTCTTTAAGGTCAATGCCCAGCTCCTTCATCTGCTGGAGTGTGAGT
>JAUYDO010000149.1 GCA_030691835.1 Dehalococcoidia bacterium
TGATACTGGATTCCCGCCTTCGCGGGAATGACAATATGCGTGCGATGATTGTAAAGTAATCTCTGGGACACTACACTAGATACGGAGATGCAGAGGTAAGCGATGCCCTGGGTAGTAGATAAGAAAAGCATAAAGATAAAGGAGATAATGCCGCACCGGTGCATCGGCTGCGGTGTCTGTGTCCAATCATGTATGAATGACGTCATCCGCATGAAGCAGGGCAAAGCCACTATAGCTTACCAGGAAGACTGCTCGCAGTGTTTCGCCTGCGTGATAGATTGTCCTAGAGATGCCATATCCCTGGGCTGGGTTGAAAGGTAGCGTGCCTGAGCCCGGTCTGCAAATCGTAATACCTTTCCCCTGCACCCCGAAATCAGATGGGTTGCTTATAAATCTTGTTGCATGTTTAAGATGGACTAACGTCCCTCTTAATAAAATTATCCCCCCTGGCAAGGGAAGGGGATACAGGGGTTAGGGTTGTAAAACTCGGTCAAAGGTAATTGGACTGTGTTCCATCCGCAAGGAGAGACAGAAGTATGATAAGGCAGCCAGGGCTCAAGCAAGGCATACGGCTTTACAACGTGTTTAGCCTGGCACCGAAAGCAACAAGCTGGATATCCAGAGCGGCATACGCTGTTGCTTCTGCAATTCTTGCCCTTATGATGCTTCTGCTCGCCGCCGATGTCATCGGACGCTATTTCTTCAATCGCCCGGTACTCGGTTCCATTGAGATTACGGAATTCATGATGGCTACCATGGTCTTCTTTGGTCTTGCTTACACCCGGATGCATAAAGGGCATATCAACGTTGATATATTGATAGGGAGACTTCCATCCAGGGCGCAGGCGGTAATCAATAGTATAACAACCTTTGCCACTCTGGGCGTCTTTGCCCTGATAAGCTGGCGGTCTGTTGTGCATGCCGAGCTTTTGAAAATAGGACAGTACGTTTCGCCTACCTGGTTTATACCATTGTACCTCTTCCTGTATGTGGCGGCTGTCGGCGCGGCTATAATCTGCCTGGTCCTTATATTTGATTTCGCCGATAATCTAAAGCAGGTTATGAAGGATAATAAGACCTGGCAGATGCGCGCCGGGCTGGTGCTGTTGATGGCGGCCGTCTGGGCGATTTTTGCTCTGCCCGTCTGGGGGCTGGGCATCGTTGGTGGAGCCAGCCCGCTGATGGCTGGCGTTTATTTCACCGTCTTTATGATTATCATCATGTTTTCCGGTATCCCTGTCGGAATTGTGATGGCTCTAATCGCTTTCCTGGGCGTAGTTTACTTATCCGGCGCCGCCCCTGCACTTTCAATCATGGCAATGATACCTTACAGCACCTCAGCTTCATACAGCAATAGCGTCATTCCCCTTTTCGTACTCATGGGCGTATTTTGCTTCCACGCGGGCTTAAGCCGTGACCTCTATTACATGGCATACAAATGGCTGGGGCGTCTGCCCGGCGGACTGGCAATGGCGACTATCGCCGCTTGCGCCGGCTTTGCGGCGGTGAGCGGCTCGGGCGCCGCTACTGCGGCTACAATGGGCACTGTGGCTATACCTGAGATGAAAAGATACCGCTACGACCCGGCGCTAACGACAGGCTGTATTGCCGCCGGCGGCACTATCGGCATCCTGATACCGCCCAGCATACCCATGGTTATCTACGGTATCCTTACCCAGACGTCCATAGGCAAGCTCTTCCTCGCCGGCTTCATCCCTGGCATCCTACAGGCAGTGTTCTACATCCTCACCATCTATATCCTTTGCAAATTTGACCCTCTAATGGGTCCTCTTGGAGCCAGGGCCACCCTCAAAGAAAAGGCAATATCGCTAAAAGATAGCTGGGGAGTGGTGGTTTTGTTCCTTATAGTTATCGGTGGTCTTTACCTGGGCGTTTTCACGCCCACTGAAGCCGCCGCTATCGGTGCTTTTGGCGCTTTCATCTTCGCTATAGGTAAGAGACGGCTCAACTGGGGAAGGTTCACCAGCAGTCTTACGGAGACAGGCGTGACCACTGGAATGATTTTTCTCATCCTCATCGGAGGTATCCTCTTTGGTCAGTTTCTCAGCCTATCCCGGCTTCCGTCTAATATGGCTACATTAATGTCTGGCTTGGAGGTGAACCGTTATGTAGTCCTGGGTGGCATAATACTGATTTATCTATTTTTGGGATGCATCATGTCTGCCATGGCTATGATTATCATCACGGTGCCAATTTTCTTTCCGCTTATCTCTGCGCTCGGCTTTGACCCCATATGGTTTGGCATATTAATCGTAAGAATGGTGGAGATTGGTGCCATCACGCCGCCTGTTGGCTTGAACGTATTTATTATCCACGGCATAGCTAAGACTGTCCCGATGTATACTATCTTCCGCGGTATATTCCCCTTCCTTATCGCTGATTTGCTTCACGTAGCCCTTTTAATAGCTGTTCCGGCAGTTGTTCTGATAATACCAGATATGATGAAGTAACTTGTCTTTTTTCAAACTCTAGCATTGGAGGTGCAAAATGGAAACGCAGAGAATTGAGGCCGACGTTTTATGCGTTGGTGGAGGCATTGCCGGCTTAATGGCCGCCATACGCGCCGGCGAGCTCGGAGCAAAGGTCGTAGTCGCTGATAAAAGCAATACCCTTCACAGTGGCAAAGGTGGCTGTGGCAATGACCACTTTTTATGTTATATCCCTGAAGTCCATAGCAAAGACCTGGATGCAGTTATTGAGGCTATGCTGGAGACCCAGCAGGCAGATAATTTCCAGGGTCTGGGTAAAAACAGGATACGCGTACACATGGCGACTAGCTTTGATATAGTTAAGCTCTGGGATAGCTGGGGAATTCCAATGAAGTACCAGGGGAAATGGGAGTTCGCCGGGCACGGTTTTCCCCGAGACGTGCTATTCATGTTGAAATACCAGGGGCTGGAACAGAAGAAGGTTCTTACCAAACAAGCCCTGGCTCGCGGAGTAAAGATAGTAAACAGGGTGCAGGTGACAGATTTGCTGGTCAATAACAGACTTATCGGAGCTATTGGCATTGGCACCCGCGAAGATAGAGTGGTAGAGTTCAGGGCTAAAAGCATCGTACTGGGTACCGGAGGCGTGGAGAGGCTTTATCCCAATCCTACCCCCGGCTTATTTAGAAACAGGGCTTATCCCCAGTCCCAGACCGGAGATGGTCGTATCATGGCTTATCGTGCCGGTGCCGAGCTGATGGGTCTGGAGATGCCCCATTTCCATGCCGGTCCCAAGTACTTCGCCCGCTCCGGACAGGCAACCTGGATAGGCGTGTACCGGGACCCCCAGGGAAAGCCCATCGGTCCCTTTGTGCAAAAGCCGGACAAAAAGTACGGTGATGTAACCCCGGAAGTAAAGAAAACCGTACTTGCCGATTATGAAAAGTCCGGCAGGGGACCTGTGTACATGGATGGCAATGGAGTTTCAGATGAAGATTACGATTATATGTTGTTTTGGATGCAACATGAAGGACTCCAGGTACTTACCAATCACATGAAAGAGGAAGGCATCGACCACAGAAAAAGACCGGTTGAATTCATGACATATGACCTCGGTTGCCGCGGAAGAATAGTTTCCAACGAAAAAGCTGAGACTTCACTTCCGGGGCTGTACACCGCCGGTGACGAAGTTGCCAATGGTATTTCCAACGCCGCTATTTTTGGCTGGCTGGCGGGAGAAAATGCCGCTACCTACGCTAAAAACATTGAATCACCGTCACCGGACGAAAGCGGCATAAAGATTGCTGAAAAAATTAACCTGATAAAGTCCGTCAGAGCTCACAGAGACGGTCCTGATTGGAAGGAAGTAAACATCGCGCTTAACCAGATAATGCACGATTACTGCTGGAACATCAGGTCGGAAAATCTCCTTAACGCCGGTACGGGACACTTAAGAAGACTTAAAAAGAGAACATATGATACAGTCGTTGCTCTGAACCAGCACGAGCTTGGGCGCTGTCTTGAGGTCTATAAATTGATGGACCTTGGCGAGCTTGTTTTTTTTGCTGCTAAGGAGAGAAAA
>JAUYDO010000165.1 GCA_030691835.1 Dehalococcoidia bacterium
GGGTGGAGCAAGCAGGGATGGACTGGAGTCACCCAGACCACCCACGACCTCCTCTCATATTGGTTCAACCGTGATGAGGAAACTGAGGAACGGTTCTACTTCTGCCAACAACGCGCTATTGAAACAGTAATCTATTGCCACGAAGTCCTCCGCGTTAAGACGCTAGGAGAACTCTATGAGCGCCTAGCCCCTGAAGCTCTATTCCAGCATTTGCCCCTTAAGGAAGAGGTTGAATCTATCCCCTTCCCCAAGTTCTGTCTCAAGATGGCAACAGGCACGGGGAAGACTTGGGTCTTGGCTGCACTCTTAGTTTGGCAATATTTCAACAGCCTGCGTGGTGAGCGTCCTGGCTGCTATTCTAATCGCTTCCTCGTGGTAGCTCCCGGACACGAGGTGCTTAATCGCTTGCTCGATTCCTTCAAGGGTAAGCGTGACCTAAAGACTGGACAGCGAGACCCCGCAAAATCGGACTATGCTAGGCCTCTATTCATGCCGGAAGGTGCCCGGTGGAGAGACCAGTTCCATTTGATGGATAACATATATGAGCCGTCTGATGTCAGACCTAATACCACTCCCCCGGACGGTTCATTCGTGCTTGTCACCAACTGGCAGCAGTTCCGTCTCAAAGAGGGGACTTCCAGCCTATGGGAGCAGTGGACGGGTGAGGACGTAGAGGAGCAGCCACGAGGAGAGATTATAGCTGACTTTCTTTCCGAGTTTCCCGACCTTGTAGTTATGAATGACGAAGCCCATCATGTTCACGATAAAAAGACTGCCCGTAATGTAGCACTGGTGTGGCGTCACTTCATGGGATACCTGTATGAGCGCCTGAGACAAAAGCACCCCAAAGAGCGTGGGCTTTTTATGCAAGTGGATTACTCAGCTACGCCCTTTTATGGTAGCGGCGCTAACCGGGAATATTTCCCGCATATTGTGTATGACTTTGACCTGGTTCAGGCAATGCGGGAACCGCTGGTAAAGCAACTATTCTTGGAGGAACGACAGTCTATAGCTGGCGAGAGGTTGGACGATTTGGACTTCCGGGCGATACGCACTGAGGCTGAGGGACGAAAGCGGGGTCAGATTAAATCTCTATCGCCAGGACAAAAGCTTATGCTGGACATAGGCCGGCATAAGCTAGAGCAGCTTTCCCAAGAATTCCAAGAACGAGGCATAGACCGTAAACCAGTGATGATGGTCTTAGCAGAGGAGACGGATGTTGCTGACCTAGTAGTCGAGCACTTTGCTACTCTTACCGATGAGCATGGTAATCCATACGACGACCACCAAGTAATGGTAATTCATACCGAGCTAACTGAGAAGAAACTGACGGCTGCCCGACTGCGCTTGGACAGGATTGACATCGACGAGGACCCCTTACGTGTGGTAATCTCAGTCCTCATGCTGCGGGAGGGCTTTGATAAGACAAATATCTGTGTAACGGTGGTTTTGCGGGCAACGGAAGCCGACCTTTTGTTAGAGCAGATTGTTGGGCGTGGAGTGCGCTTGATGTTTCCCGAGTATCGCTACCCTGAATTCTGGGATGCCAAGAGAGAGGCGCTCGAAGACCTGCGCCGTCACCGGATGCCTTCCAATTCGCTAGACTTCCTTTTCATTGTGGAACACCCCCGCTTCAGAGCTTTCTATGATGAATTGCGCCAGCAAGGCTATCTTATTGGCGGTGGTGACACCAGCAAAACACGCACTACCGGTGACCTCATACCAGTGGACGCCATGCCTGTCAGGATTCCAGCCTACGACATCGCCTGGCCAGTGCTGATATTTGAGCAAGGCAAACTGCCTGACCTTGGTCAGATTGATATTGCCAGCTTGCCCAAATACCCAACCGACTTTGAGCAGCTTAAGCAGATGCTGGCAAAATTGGCTATATCCGATACCCATATAGATACTGGAACCAGAGCCAAGACCTGGAAGCTTGATAATCAATACTTTGATTTGGCTTTTTTCCTGCGCCAGGCTTCACAGGCTATTGCTACCGCCGGTAAGGGAAGCCCCATTCTGACTGCCAAATACGCTGAAATTGCCGCCCTGGTTGACGAATATGTGTCAAAGTATCTCTTCGGGCAGCCGATAGATTTCTCGTTGCCCGAGAATTACCGTGTGCTCAACTTTGCCCTCGTGTTCGACCACGTGATTCAGCACTTACGCCGCGCCATTCTCACCGCCTGCGAGCAAGCGCAGTATTCAGTAAGGCAAGGCGTCTGGCAGCGACTCTCTGACCTCAAGCGCATTATGGTCAGGGAGACCCACTCAGTAGAAACAGACAGATGCATCTACCCAAGGCAGGGTTATTCAGCCATCGGCGGTGGCTTTGAGCGAGACTTCATGGTGGAGATTCTCAATACTTCACCCGAAGTTAAGGCTTTTGCGAAACCCACTAGAAAACATGGGCTCACTATTGAATTCCGTGACCCGGATGGTATTACCCGCCCCTATGAGATTGACTTTGTGGTGCGCACCGATGAGACAGTCTATCTAGTTGAGACTAAAGCGGATAAGGACTTATACATACCTTCAGTTGCGCTCAAAGCACGGGCGGCTCAAGCCTGGTGTGAAAGCGCTGACGGCATTGCCCCACCGGAAGATATATCTCAGCCTGCGCAGTGGGAATACCTGATTCTGTCCGAGGGACTATTCAAAGCCAACCGCGGGCTTTCTTTTGAAGCCTTGGTGCCCTTGTGCCGAGCGCTGCGAGAGAGGGTTATCGCCCAGCAGCAAGGCAAGCTATTTTAGAAACGAGAGTTAAGAACATAGTAAATAACGAGAGAGCCAGAAAGAAAGACTCAGCCCGGCTGGTATGGGATTCTAAGCCCCGCCGCGCCCCCAATCCCAGGGACATAGAATTCCAGACGGCCGAGGTAGTCATCCCCAACTGGGTTCGGGATAGTGGGCAGATACCCATGTCCTTCCGAGACAGCATGCTGGGCGACAGCCAGATTGATAAGCAGGAAATGAACCGTCTTATCTGGGGAGATAACTTGCTGACAATGCAGGCTCTGCTTGCCCAAGGATACGAAAACAAGATAAACCTGATTTATATTGACCCGCCCTTCGGTACTTCTGAAGACTACTATCAACCCTTTGTGATAGGGCAGAGTTCGTTTACTAAGGAGCCGTCCTTTATCGAGAGGTTGGCATATAAGGACACATGGCTAGGAGGTATTGATTCATACCTCGATATGCTTTACCCGAGATTTCAACTCATGAAGCGTCTCTTGTCAGACCAAGGGTTAATCTTCATACACCTTGGGGTAGCGGTAAGCCATTTCGTTAAGGTCATGATGGATGAAATTTTACCGGGCTGTTTTAGAAATCAGATTATTGTCGAGAAGTCGATGGGCAAAAGTTACTCCGAAGGCCCTACGCAACGGAAGCTTAATTCAATGTACGACAGTATATTGGTATATTCGCGTTCAGAATCTTCAAGGTTAAAAGCCACAGAATGGCGACTTGACACACTTTTAGATGATATAGAACACCTTGACTCAGTGAGCACCCTCCAAAAGGTGGCCCAGTTTGGTCATAAGTTAAAGGGCGCGGAAGAAGACGAAGGCGGTAAATATTACTGGGGACCGTTTGACGCTCCAGGTGTCCGGCGCTTTCTATCCTATGAGATTTTTGGCAGATACCCACCTCCCAGCCGTCATTGGTCTTGGCAAAAGGAGCGAGCCGAAGCGGCAATCGCACGATACAATGAGGGAGAGCGTCTAAAGGCAGAGCTCACAGATAAAGAGGAGCTAGGGTCGAGGTTACGAGCACTAGCAGATGAGGGTGTTATTTTCAATCCTAGTGGAACAGGCCCGCGTGCCAAGGTGTACATCAGTGGAACGCGTTTGCTCGGAGACATGTGGCCCGATGTAGGAGTTAACGATAGAAGCGTCGCCTATCCGACTGCAAAGTCGTCAGCACTGCTTACTCGCATTCTCTCCGTAATGCCCTATGAGAATCCTTTGGTGGCTGACTTCTTTTGCGGTTCCGGCAGTTTTCTGGGCGTAGCCGAGGAGAAAGGATTACGCTGGATTGGGTGCGATTTCGGTAAAGTAGCGATACAAATGACAAGGACACGTCTGGTACAGCAGGACGCCAAGCCTTTCCTCATTGAAAACATCGGTAATTACCAGCGGGAAATGATTTACCTTTCCGGTGGACGAATTGGTGAGATGCAACAAGTCATCCTGAAGTTGTATGGCGCTACCCCGCGCAGGGACTCGGCTGACCTCGGCACGCGCTACTGTCCCGAGGATGGAGTTCTGGAGCTGGTCTATGTAGGTTATCCCGACCGTCCGGTAACTGCTCGGAAGGCTGAAGAACTGGCACGTCAGGCTGAGAAGCTCGACGGCACCGGATATAAGCGCCTGGTTATTCTCGCCTGGGACTATGATTATAACTATTCCTCTGAGCTAGAGAACCGTCTGAGGGCAGCCAAGCAGCCTATCAAAACGAAGATAGAAAGTCGCACTATACCGCCTGACATTTATGACTACCTCAAGAAAGCCAAGGATGAGGAAGATATTGAACCATTGCGGGGAAAGATAAAGTTTTATGAGAAACCCTACCTCCGCTTAACTAAGCCGCAGGTTAAGCTAGGAGCTGAGGGTAAAGCCGAAGTGACCATCGGCATTGAACGCTATGTGGTCTTTGACCTGCCGGTGGCTGAAAAGGAGCGGGAAAAGCTTCAAGCACTTATTAAGGATAACTTCGCCGCTCTGATAGACTATTGGGCTGTAGACTGGGATTACGATGGCTATACCTTCAAGAGCCAGTGGCAGGATATGAGGGGAAATGGCCGTAAGACCAAAGTCGTAGTGACTCAGGCTACCGTCAATCTAGCTACTGGTAAGACTTGCACAATCGCGGTGCGGCTGGTGGACATTTTTGGCAATGACGCTGCCGGGACTGTTCAAATCAAGCTCTAATTAGCCTCTGCCTTGGCAATTCTGAGGGTCGATATCACAATTTAGCGTTTCGTTCAACCATGTTCAAGATTAAGCCACAAAGAAAGAGGGCCTCGTTTTAAGGCCTTCTTTCTTTTCTGCATTGATTCACCACTTGCCTATAAGACGCACACCCTAAAG
>JAUYDO010000172.1 GCA_030691835.1 Dehalococcoidia bacterium
GACCACGATTATACCGCTTTGGGTAGCGGCGTTCAGGTCAATGTTGTCAACGCCTACACCGGCGCGGGCAATCACCTGTAGCTTCTTACCCGCCTTGATAATCGAGGCGGTCACCTGCGTCTGACTGCGCACTACCAGGGCGTCATACTCCCCGATGATAGCCGTCAGTTCTTCGGGCTTTAGCCCGGTCTTGACGTCCACCTGGGCGCAGGCGCTCATAATGTCCACACCCTCTTTTGATAGGGGGTCAGCAACCAGAATCTTCATTTTAGCCCCTCCTGCCGGTCTATTTTTGAGCTGCAACCTTTGGGATTGCCAGCTTCAAGGCTGAAATTACTTCCTCAATATCTTTTTCCGTGACCCAGCCCAGGTGCCCGATGCGGAATATCTTCCCGTCCAGTGACTGCTGTCCGCCGGAGACGACTACCTTGTACTCTTCACGGAGCATCTTGCTCATCTTTTTGTATTCAACCCCCTGGGGCAGGTTTACCGCCGTTACCGTATTTGAGGCATATTTCGGGTCGGCGAACGGAGTGAGTCCGAGCGCTTTGACGCCCTCTCTGGCGGCTTTGGCGACACGGGCGTGCCGGGCGATGATATTGTTCAAGCCTTCCTCCAGCATCATGTCCAGCGACACAGACATGGCATATATCGCCGGCAGGCAGGGAGTCCAGGGGTTCTCATTAATCTCAAGGTATTTTTTAGCTTTGCCGAAGTCCCAGTAGAAGCGCGGCATCTTCGCCGTGGCATTAGCCTGCCATCCCTTCTGGTTTATGCTAACCATAGCCAGACCGGGCGGAGCCATGAAGCCTTTTTGGGAACCGGTGACCACGACATCCAGGTTCCACTCATCTATCGGGCAGGCGATGCAACCCAGGCTACTGATGGCGTCAACAATCAACAGCTTATCGAATTCTTTGACCGCCTTAGCCAGGGCGGCGAGGTCGTTGGTGATGCCGGTGGAGGTCTCGTTGTGGGTGACCAGCACTGCTTTGATTTGCGGGTCTGACTGGAGAGCTTTGCGCACAGCGTCCGGGTCGGCGGCTTTGCCCATCTCAAACTTGAGCGGGGTCACCCTGGCGCCAAATGATGAGGCTATATTGATAAAGCGGTCGCCAAAGACACCGATAGATACCCCCAGCACCGCGTCACCGGGTGACAGCGTATTGACGATGACGGCTTCCATGCCACCGGTGCCCGAGCCAGTGAGCAGGAAGACATCATTCCTGGTGAGAAACAACTGCTTCAGCTTGGCAGTTATGCCATTGAGCATGTCATGAAATTCCGCCCCGCGATGATTTATCATCTGCCTGGTCATAATCTGAAGCACCTCGGGTGGCAGTGGGGTTGGTCCGGGGATACGTAGCTGTGTCATCTTTGCTCTCCTTCTATTTATCTTTATTTACTATTTTTGCAAAACGGCGCTTTATAGGGTGTTTAAGTAGATACAAAGAACCTTCTTTTACCAACCTTAGTGATATTACCTGTGACTAGCTTGAAATGAATGTCGGTTACCGTTTTACCATCTACATCAACAGCACCGTGTTCGATAAGACGCTTAGCCTCACTCTTACTCTTTGCGTAGCCTGCTTTTACTAACGCCTCAACAATTTCGGTAGCGCGAACCTCAAGCCTATCTTCGGGAGTCTCCTTCTTCTGGAATATCCTGGCAAACTGCTCCTCTGCCCTGCCGGCGGCTTCTCTGTCATGAAGCTGGGTCACCAGCTCACGCGCCAGCCTCTTCTTGAGTAGCATGGGATTAAGAGTGTTATCGCTTAGAGCATTCTGGAACTCATCTATCTCTTCATCGGAAACATCGGTGACCAGCTCAAAGAAGTTAACCATGAGACTGTCCGGGATGGACATCACCTTACCGTATATCTGGTCCGGCGGCTCGGCGACGCCGATGTAGTTGCCCAGGCTCTTGCTCATCTTGTGACAGCCGTCGGTGCCGACCAGCAGTGGCACCATGAAGACCTGCTGTGGCTTCTGTCCCACCATCGTCTGAAGCTCCCGCCCGACCAGCAGGTTGAACTTCTGGTCGGTGCCGCCGAACTCCACGTCAGCTTTTATTGCCACCGAGTCGTATGCCTGGAGCAGAGGGTAAAGGAACTCGGTCATACTTATGGGACGCCCGTCGTTGAATCTCTTGGTAAAGTCATCGCGCGCCAACATCTGGGCGATGGTGAACTTACTGGTGAGCTGGATTACGTCGGCGAGGCTGAACTTACCGAACCACTCGCTCTGCCACCTGACCTCGGTCTTGTCCCGGTCAACTACCTTGAAGAACTGCTGCATATAGGTCTCGGCGTTGGAGCGCACCTGCTCTGCGCTGAGCATAGGACGCGTGGTGCTCACCCCGCTGGGGTCGCCTATCTGGGCTGTCCAGTCGCCCACAATCAGCACTACCTGGTGACCCAGCTCCTGGAACTGGCGCAGTTTGCGCAGTCCCACCATGTGCCCCAGATGGATGTCCGGAAAGCTGGGGTCGAAGCCCTCTTTCAATCTCAGCTTCTTGCCGGAAGCCAGGAGCTCCACCAGCTCCTGCTCCACGATTATCTCAGCGACGCCTCGCCTCAGCAGGCGGTTGATATCACGTTCTGTCATGCCCGGTATACTGTACATCTAGGTCTTTGCCTCTTCACTCAGTATGGCTCTGCCGCGCTTTATATCTTCGGCAATCTGCCTCATCAATTCGTCCGGAGAGCCGAATTTCTTTTCGTCACGGAGCTTCTGTACGAACTCGACCCTTAGCTCTCTGCCATAAAGGTCGCCTTTGAAGTCAAGCAGATGCGCCTCTGCCGTACGCTTGCCGCCGCCGAAGGTTGGCGACTTACCGATATTGGTGACTGCCCGGTATGCCTTCCCCTCAACATAAGCCCTGGTGACATATACGCCGTCGGCGGGGAGCGCCTGCGCCGGGTCAAGCTCCATGTTGGCGGTGGGTATGCCCAGGCTGGTGCCACGACCGGTCCCGTGTACCACGCGTCCGTGCAGAAGGTAAGGGCGACCAACCAGGCGGCGCACTTTGTCCATATCGCACTTTGCCAGGGCGTTCCGGATGGCAGTACTGCTGACCACTTCGCCGTTTATCTTCACCGGCGGTATCACGGTGACGGTGAAGTCCATCTCCTTCCCCAGGGCGCGCAGGGTCTCTATGTTGCCTTCACCGTGCCTGCCCAGCATGAAGTCCGGACCGATGACCAGCCCGCGCATGCGCAGGTGCTTCTTGAGCAGGGTAAGGAACTCCCGCGCACCGAGGTCTGCCAGCTCACGGGTAAAGGATAGTACAACTATAGAGTCGATTCCCTCTTTCTTAAGCAGTCCGGACTTTTCAACCGTATCGGTCAAATAGAGTGGTTTGGTCCCTGGTGACAGGATTGTCTGCGGGTGCGGACTGAAGGTTACCGCCACGGTAGCTAACTTCTGTTTTGTGGCAAGCTCTTTCAGACTGGAGAGGAGAGCTTTATGACCCAGATGTACCCCGTCAAAAACGCCTATGGTGACTAACGCGTCTCTGGTCAACGAGGACCGGGCAAACTCTTCCTCTACCTGCATTGTATTTCTCCACAGCAGGACTGTCGCAATATGTTAGATTGATGTCCCCGAATAAACAAACAAGGGGTTTTTTCTAAACCCCATGGATTGTCTCCGGAGTTATTTTTTATGTTAGCACAGGTTTAGTCAAGCGTCAACCATCGTAAACGCTTATCTGTCAGGCACCAATTTATTATTGTGTCAACTACTATTACAAACGCATTAAATATTGACCATCATCTTAAAATAAAACGACCTGTCATTCTGAGTCCGCCAGAGGCGGACAGGCTTTGCGAAAGACTTTAGATTTGAGGTACTATATCTTCTGTGCCACTATGCCGGCAACGGCTTTATAATTTGCTATAACGCCTTCACGATAGCGAAGACAGCGGAAATTGCGGAACATGTCCAGAAGCTCGTTGTGCTTGAGCAGAAAATAGGGATTTCTCGGCTTCCCGAATAGCTCCGCCTGGTCGACGATGAAGGTCTCATAGACCACCATGCCGCCCTTCTTCACGCTGTCTTTAATCTGCGGAATGAGGGAGCGCTGGAGGTAGTTGAAGCAGACAATCACGTCGTAGGCTTCCTTTTCGATGCGGTAGTCTTTTTCGAGGTCGGCGACCTGTGCTTTTATAGTGACACCGGCTTGCCGCGCCAGCTCGAGAGCCTCCTGTACCGCTTCGGCTGAGGCGTCAACCCCTTCGACATCGAAGCCCATCTCAGCCAGGTAGATGGCGTTCCGTCCTCTGCCCATGGCAATGTCCAGCGCCCTGCCGCGGGACAGAAGGGAAATGTTTTCTACCAGAAAATCCGAGGGCTCGGACCCGTGTGTGTGGTTCATTTTGTTCCCTCAACGCGCGGCAGAAGAGCCACCTCTATCCGCCATCGGTCTGCGGGAAGGCGACTTCGGTATACAGGAACTCCACCCTGCGCTTGTGTTCCAGCTCCTGCGCCGCCAGCGTTTTTAACAGTTCCCCGACCTGTCCTCTGGGGTGGATTCTGGACAGACCCAGGTAAAGCTCGTGGGACGCCTTTTCGCGGTGGGCAGCGAGCATGAAGACGTCCTTGAGCTTCATATCGGTGGTAACCTCCGGCTGGTCGAGCCGCTCCACTATCTTATAGTCAACGACATCGCCGGGGTTGAGCGCCCCTTCGGTAATATCACCATTGATAAGTTTTTCCAGGATAAGCTGATGTCCCAGCTCTTGCTCAACCAGTTCTTTGAAGGCACCAGCGACTTCTGCCTTCTTCATCCTCTGTGCTAAGTCCTTATAGAGCAGTTGGGAAACAATCTCTTTCTGACACGCTCTTTCCAGAACGTCCTTGATGGTTAACTTCGCTGGCATCCCTTCCTCCCTCGGAGAGAATCAGTCCTCCTGGTAGAAAAGCCTGTCGTATAGAAGCTCCAGCTTCATCTTGTGACTGAGCTCTTCGTTAGCCAGACCCTGGCACAGGCGCTTGGCGGCCTCTCCCTGCACCGTACTAATCAGGCTTGAATAGAACTGGACGGCCTGCTCTTCCCGCTTCAACCGGATTGACCACCGCCGCAGTGCTCATTGTTCAGCCTCCTTTGCCCCCATTTACGGATAGTAATTCTTCTGTAAATAAGCGCAGCTTCCTGGGTGATTTTCTTCTATGTCACACAGGCAAGCGCGGTTATGGGTGAACGGGCATGACACGGGTTCATCCCAAAGCCTAGAAAAATCAGAAAAATGTTTTTTACCGCTATTTCTTGGTGATGACTTCCTCAACCCACTTCCACGCCGCAATCATATAGGGGAAGCCGGCGGTGGTAAAGGCGAGCAGGACGGCATGGCGGATTTCATCCGGCGAAATCCCCTCCTCGATGGCGCGCCGGGCATGAGACCTTACGCCTCCCTCCGAGTTGAGTCCGATGGCGATACTCAGCTTGACCAGCCGGCGCGTTTTTTTGTCCAGCGGTCCCGCTTTGTGGCAACTGTTTGCCAGCGTGTCATAAGCCTTATTGATATCCGGGTGTTGCTTGACGAAATCCTTGTAAACATCGGGCAAATAACCCATGTCATTCCTCCGTGCTATATTATTCGAGGCACTCCAAGTAACCATGGTACGCTAATTCAAGTAATGGTCTAGGGTACACAGCCCGGTGGCGCTACGACAAATACCGGAGAATTCGCCTGCCTGACCACTTTATCGGCGACACTGCCGAAGGTCCAGCGGGCGATGCCTCCCTGTCCCTTGGTGGTCATCATGATGAGGTCCACCTTATTCTTTTTGGCGTAGTCCAGTATCACCTCGGCGGGAATGCCGTTGACCACCTCGGACTTAACGGTAAGACCGGCTTTAGTCAGGTCAT
>JAUYDO010000187.1 GCA_030691835.1 Dehalococcoidia bacterium
GTGGCCACGGTGGTGATGGCCGCCTCCGAGCTGACGAAGAGGGGCAGCGTACGCGCGACGAGGAAGACGCCGGCCGCTACCATCGTGGCGGCATGTATCAGGGCGCTGACGGGCGTGGGTCCTTCCATGGCGTCCGGCAGCCAGACGTGCAGGGGGAACTGCGCCGACTTACCTGCGGCACCGGCGAAGATGCCGATAGCCGCCCAGGTCAGCGTCGCCCCGCCCAGCGTCCCTGCTATTGCCAGCTCGCGCAGGTGCAGGATGTCAAAACTGCCGGTGCTGAGATATAACGACAGTATTGCCGCAAGAAATCCGAAGTCGCCGATGCGGGTGACGATGAACGCCTTCTTAGCGGCGTTGGCGGCTGACGGCCGGTGGAACCAGAATCCGATTAACAGATAGGAGCACAGACCGACCAGCTCCCAGAAGACGAACATGAAGATAAGGCTATCTGCCAGCACCAGTCCGAGCATTGAGGCGGTAAACAGGGACATGAAGGCATAGTAGCGGTGATACCCCGGGTCGCCCTTCATGTAGCCCTGCGAGTATATCTGTACCATGAGGCTGACCACGGTGACCACAATTAGCATCACCGCCGTCAGCGAGTCCATGAGAATGCCGAGATGGATGCTGGCGCCCTTCTCCAGCAAGACCCACTGTATGTCCGGAATCTCGATAATGTGCTCTTTGGCTCCCATCACCGCTATCAGCGCCCAGATGGACAGAGCGAGCGAGCCGGCGATGGCGGTGATGGTGATGTATCCCGCTACCTTCGACTCAGGCTTTACGAAGGGCCTGATGAAAAGCGCTATGATGATGAAGGAGAAGACGGGCAGAAGAAATATTAACCATGCTACTTGACTCGGCATCACAGCTTCCTCAGTATCTCATCCGTAAGATGCTTCTTGTCCTCCGGCACCAGGACGCGGTAAGCGACGAGTTCCCTTCCCGGCGCCTCACCGGAAACGGGCACGACCATGGTGGGTATGCCCTCACCCTCGAAGAACTCCTTCCACATCTCCGCCATCATCAGGTTCGGTGTCTTTCTAATCTCTACCCACATTTCAATTTACCATTTCAATAAATCCACTTTGGTGGCGTCTATGGTCTCGCGATGTCGGTACAGCGACATGATAATCGCCACGCCGACGGCTACCTCCGCCGCCGCGACCACCATGATAAAGAGGGCGAAAACCTGTCCGGTAAGCTGTGCCGGCACCACGAATCTTGAGAAGCCGACCATCGCCACGTTTACCGCGTTGAGCATCAGCTCAATACATATCAATATGACAATGGCGTTTTTCTTAGCCAGAGCGCCATACAGCCCGATGGAGAAGAGCAGAGCTGACAGTATCAAATAATGTTGCAGACCTATATACACCTTACTTCTCCCTCACCAGGACTATAGCGCCCAGGATAGCGGCGAGCAGGAGTACCGACGCAATCTCAAGCGGCAATATAAAGCCCTTCTCGCCAAAGAGCTTACCCGCCAGGGCGGCTGTGGTCGGCTCCAGCGGCGGCGCCGTGGCTATCTGCCAGTTGGTATTGACCATGGCGTAGGCGACCACGGCGAAGAACAGCACCGCCACGATAAACGCCGGAATCCTGAACCTGCCGGACGGACTGCCCTGTGTCACCTCTCTGGTCAGCATGATAGCCAGGATTATCAGTACCGAGATGGCACCGACATAAATCAATATCTGTACCGCCGCCAGGAAATCGGCGCTCAGGGTGATGAAGAGCCCGGCTACGGCCAGGAGGCACAGTATCAGGGAGAGCGCCGCCCGGAATACGTTCTTGAGCAGGACGACTCCCAGCGCTCCCGCGATAGCCACTATTGCCAGTATCCAGAATGCGATAGCCAGTCCCATTATCTCTTCTCTACAATCTTCTCCACAAGCAATGTCTGCCTGGGCAGTTCCCTGGCGATGTGCGGGTTCATGTAGCCGCTGGCTGGTCTATCCGGCGAAGCCAGGAGCATCTCGTTCGCCTGGACCAGTTCACCGCGGCGGTACTTCGCTCGCTCTACGGAGTAACCCATGTATATCGCTTCGTAGGGGCAGGCTTCCACACACAGACCGCATTGTATGCAGTAGCCCGTGTCCACTTCAATCTTCAACACATTGTATTTGTTGGTCGCCGGGTCAACCGTAGTCTCAATATGAATAGCCCCCTGCGGACAGCTCTTGGCGCAGGTGACACATCCGGTGCACTTCACGTTGTTCCAGATAAGCTCGTTGCCACGGGTGCGGCGTGACATGTTAAGCCTCTGCTCCGGGTATTGCGAGACGGTTGGGTGGCGGAACAGGTGCTTGAATGTCACCATCATGCCCCTGGCAATGCCTATTCCGTAGCGCTCAAATTTCAACTCTGCCCCATCCTAACTTGAAGAATCTTGACCATAGCAGTAGTAAGACTACCATGATGACGATATTAATCAGCACCGCCAGCCACGGTAAGCCCGCGGGCCAGAGCAGCACTTCTACTCCGGTGATGAAGAGGTTGATGAGCGCCAGCGGGAATAGACCTTTCCATGCGAGCGCCATTAGCTGGTCTATCCTAACGCGGGGCAAGGTGCTTCTGGTCCATATCATCAGGAAGAACACAACGAAAATCTTGATGATGAACCACAGCCACGGCGGCAGCACCGGACCCCTCCATCCGCCCAGGAACAGGGTGGCGATAATGGCGGACATAGCCAGCGCTTCGGCGTACTCCACCAGGTAGAACATGGCGAACTTCATGCCGGAGTACTCGGTATGGAAGCCGGCGACTATCTCGGAGTCAGCCTCAAGCATATCGAAGGGACTGCGGTTTATCTCGGCACAGCCGCTGATGAAGAATAGCAGGAAGCCCAGAGGCTGCAACAGGATGAACGGTATATTCTGGGCGATTACAATCTGGTTCATTGACAGGGAGCCGCTGAGCAAAATCACGCCGATTATAGAGAGCACCAGCGGTATCTCGTAGCTTACTACTGAAGCTACAGCGCGCATAGCGCCCAGCAGTGAATACTTGTTGCCGGAGCTCCAGCCAGCCATGAATATACCGATTGTTGATACGGAGCTAACCGCCATAATGTACAGGATGCCGATGTCCAGGTCAACCAGCATTGCGCCGTTCTGGAAGGGAATGACGGCGAATATTAGCATCACCGGGAAGAAGGCGACAATCGGCGCCAGCCAGTGAACAAGCTTGTCCGCCTTGTCAGGGATAATGTCTTCCTTAAGCAACACCTTTATCGCGTCCGCTACCGGTTGAAGCAGTCCGAAGGGACCTGTCCGGTTCGGACCAAGGCGAGACTGTATCCGCCCCAGGGCGCGGCGCTCAAAATAGATGAAGCCCATCACTATGGTCAGGACAAAGGCAATTATGACCACGGTGAAGAACAACCAGTGGAACCAGTATCCGCCTGGCCAGTCCGGTGGCACTCGTACTGAAGCCTCGTGCTGAAGCAACATTTGATTCAAATAGCTAGACACTATCGGTCAACCTCGCCCATGCAAATATCAATACTGCCGAAGATTACTATCAGGTCGGCTACCTTCCAGCCTACAATCATATCCCGCAGAGCGGTCAGGTTTATGAGGCTGGTACCCCGGATGTGGTAGCGGTAGGGAGCGATGGAGCTATCCGAAACAATGTAGAAAGCCAGCTCGCCCTTGGGCGCTTCGATGCGCGAATACACTTCGCCCACCGGCGGGCGGATAAGCTTCGGCACCCGGCTCCGGTACTCGCCCGATGGGAACTGCTTCATAGCTTGCTCGATGATGCGCACGCTCTGCCGCATCTCCAGCATCCTGACCAGGTAACGGTCGTAGCAATCGCCGGCTGTGCCCGTCGGGATTTCGAACTCAAAGCGGTCATAGATGGAGTACGGCTCCGCCTTCCGTATGTCCCATTTCACGCCGCTTGCCCTGAGCACCGGACCGCTGGCAGACGAGTTAATAGCCAGCTCCTTCGACAGAATGCCTACACCCTTGGAGCGAGCTAGCAATATCTCGTTTTTGGCTAAAAGCTGGTCGTACTCATCCAGGTAGCGCGGCATCTGGTCTACGAACTTGTGCAGTGCGGGCAGGAACTCCTCCGGAGCGTCCTGACTCACCCCACCCGGTCGCATGTCATTATAGGTAAGCCGCTGACCGCTCAGCATCTCGAAGAGGTCAAGGATTTTCTCCCTCTCCCGCAACATGTAAAGGATAGGTGTCATAAAAGCGCCGGAGTCGTTCAGGAAAGCGCCGACGGCTATCAGGTGACTGCAAAGGCGCTGTAGCTCGGCGAGGATTACCCGCAGGTACTCCGCCCGCTCGGGCACTTTGATGCCCGCAAGCTTCTCCACCGCGATGCAGTGTGCCAGGTTGTTGCTCATCGCCGCAAGATAGTCCAGGCGGTCGGTGAGCGGGATGATGCCGGTATAAGTCCTCTGCTCCGCCAGCTTCTCGATGCCGCGGTGCAGATACCCGTAGACCGGCTCCAGGTCGAGGACAACCTCGCCGTCGAGTACAACCCGCATTCGGAACACGCCGTGCGTGCTCGGGTGCGCCGGTCCGAAGTTTATGACAAAAGGCTCTGTCTTAATCGTCATAGGTAGTCCTTGCGAAGCGGATGTCCCTGGAATCCTTCCCACAGTACAATACGCTTCAGGTTGGGATGCCCGGTGAAGGTTATACCCATCAGGTCGTATATCTCGCGCTCCATGAGCTCGGCGCCGCGCCACAGACAGCAGACCGATGGCACGGCGGGTTTCAGGCGCTCGTAACAGCGCGTCTTGAGCATGAGCTTGTGGTTGAGATTAAGCGAGGATAGCTGGAAGACCACCTCGAAGTAATCATAGTAGTCCGCGGCGGTCATATCGTTCAGATAGTTGAAATCGAAATCGGGGCTGTTCTTGAGGAACTCAGCCACTTTCAGCAAATATTCAGTTTTGACCACTACTGCCTGGTTGCTGGACTCGGCGATAGCCTCAGGGAACTGGCTGGCTATCTGCTTTGCAACCTCGGTGCCCGATAGAGAAACGGTCATGACTGCCTTTTCTAGTTACCCTTCCTTCTTCGTCCCCGTCAGTGGAAAAGGTAGCTTTATATCAACGTGCTCGCGGGCTATCTTGTTCTGCAACATCCTGACGCCGTAAAGCAGGGCTTCAGGACGAGGCGGACAGCCTGGCACGTAGACGTCAACCGGAACTATACGGTTATACCCCGGGACCACGCTGTAAGAAGAAGCGAAAATACCGCCGCTGCAACCGCACGCCCCCATGGCGATGACCCACTTGGGCTCCGCCATCTGGTCGTATATCCGCCTCACCTGCGGCGCCATCTTCCAGGTCAGGGTGCCGGCAGTAATCATCAGGTCAGCCTGACGCGGCGAGGCGCGTATAATCTCCATGCCGAAGCGGGATATGTCAAAGCGCGGTCCGGCGGTGGCGATGAACTCAAAGGCACAGCAGGCGGGGAAGCAAATGACCGTCCACAGCGCGGAGCGCCGTGCCCAGTCCACCAGGGTATCCACAGTGGTAAGCAGGATGTTGCGCTCCAGCGACTTCTCCAGCCATTCATCCGGGTCCGGAATAGGAGCGATGCTCTTCGCCTTCAGCACTTCAGTATTTGCGCCTTCGGTGCGGTCAAGTTCGGTTTGCAGGTCAAAGCATCGGCTCTCTACTGGCTTCTCTACTTCCATTCAAGAACCTTCTTTCTCCATGCGTAAACGTAACCAACGACGATGATAGCAACGAAAACAAGCGCGGCTACCAGCCCGAAGTAGCCCAACTCCCTCAAACCTACTGCCCAAGGATACAGGAATATTACCAGGACATCAAGGGCGATGAACAGAAGGGCGTAGAAGTAATAGCGGAAGTTGAACCTTACCCAGCTTTTGCCGATAGTCTCCACACCGCATTCGAAGATGGAGTTCTTCACGGGATTGGGTTTACTGGGCACGATACCCATCCCTCTCAGCATAATCGGCATACCAATCATGGTAACTGTAAAAAATATAGCCACTATTAAGAAGAGAGCTACCAGACCGTAGCCTGCGAGCAAGTGTCAGCCTCCTTGTCAAAACTTCTGATAGTATACTACATTTTTTTTACAAATGACAAGTCCTTTTTTTGATGACAGTGGGTTGATTAACCTACCATCTGTAAAAACGATTCCGCTGGTACAGGAATAAATGGAGAATAGAGGAAGTAATATTTCGGCGGATTTCCGTTTTCATGAGGAAAAGGACATAAAACCCCTTGACACGTCATAGTATAATAAGTAAAGACCTGATTTTGGATTAAAGA
>JAUYDO010000201.1 GCA_030691835.1 Dehalococcoidia bacterium
AAAAAGGTTGTAAGATAATGGAAGCATGGGTAACAGTAGTAGTAGCGTTTATTGTTGCACTTTCCACGTTAGGTGCTACATTCTTGCAAAGCAGGTATTCCGCCAAGCGGTTTGAAAAGGAACATGAAAGAGCAATAGTTACGTACTATCGTGAGAGAAGAAAAGAAGTCAGGAGTGAACCACTACTCAAATTAAGAGGTGAATTGGCTCTAATGGCAACTAAGGGAGATAGATTAGCCAAGCGTGGAAATGACTTTACTGTTCCTAACAAGACAGAAGAACAAACAAACGTAGCATTGGAAGAAGCTATCGATGACTGGAATAAATATATATTGGGTGATTATTTACAACAGACTTTGAATATGCAAGCTGATTTGGAACTGGTACAGCTGATAAAGGAAATCCGCAATAAGTACGTAGATACATATCATGTTGTGGTTACCTACAGGGAAGAAACACCGCCAAGCGAACTCAATAAAGCTCGTAGAGCAGCTGAAGAACAGATTGCACCTAAAGTTGCGCAAGCTCAGGCACTGATTAACAAGCGACTAGAGGAGCTGTAACATCTATTTTATTGGGGTGTTGAAGAGGGGCATAAGCCCCTCTTAATATAACCTTCCCTGCCCCATTGCAGGTTAACGGTACTGCAGGCCTCCGTGCCTGCAAGCCGTCTCACAGGCAGGGACGCCTGTGTTACCATCGATATTTTTTGGCATTTTTAGACAACCTGTTAGTCCCCCTTTTCCAAAGGGGGAGACCTAAACGCCGTTATTATTATCAAAGACATACAGGAATAAGATGACACAGGAAGAGGCCCGTTAAATGATAAAAAATCCTATAAAATTTGGCACGGACGGCTGGCGCGCCGTTATCGCCGAGGAATTCACCTTCGATAACGTGCGCATATGCGCCCAGGGTCTCTCCGACTACCTAAAACAGACCAGGCTCGCTGACAGTGGTCTGGTCATTGGCTATGACACCCGCTTCGCCTCTGAAGACTTCGCCGCCGCCACCGCCGAAGTAGCGGCTGGCAACGGGATAAAGGTTTACCTCAGCCCCAGGTCCGCACCCACCCAGGTGGTGAGCTACGGCGTGGTGACTAAAAAGGCGGGCGGCGCCGTGATTATTACCGCCAGCCACAACCCGGCAAAGTACAACGGCTTCAAGATAAAATCGCCGGATGGCTCCAGCGCCGCGCCTGAAGTGGTTGCTGAAGTGGAAAAGAACATCGCCCGGACGTTCGATGATAGAAAAATAAACCGGCTCCCACTGCCTGAAGCCATAAAGAAAGGACTGGTGGAGTATTTTGACCTCGAACCGCCCTACCTGGCTCAAATCGCCCGGCTCATAGACCTCGATAAGATAAAGCAAGCCAGACTCAAGGTGCTCGTTGACTCTATGTACGGCGCCGGTGCCGGCTACTTCAAGACCTTGCTTGGCGGCGGAGCTATGGAAATCATCGAGATAAACAGCGAGCGAAACCCGGCGTTCCCGGGCATCAACCCGGAGCCTATCGCGGTCAACCTCAAAAAGCTCTCCGCACGGGTCAAAGAGGAGCGAGCGTGCATAGGGCTGGCGACCGATGGTGATGCCGACCGCATCGGCGTAGTAGACGAGAACGGGAATTTCCTCACCCAGCTCCAGGTGTACGCACTCCTGGCTCTGTACCTCCTGGAAACTAAGGGTGAGCGCGGAGCTATCATAAAGACCATAACCACCACCACCATGCTCTACCGCCTGGGTGAGCTGTTCAAGGTGCCGGTCATTGAGACACCTGTCGGCTTCAAATACGTGGCTCCGCTAATGATGGCTGAGAACGCCCTCATCGGCGGTGAGGAGAGCGGTGGCTACGGCTTCCGCGGTCACGTGCCGGAGCGGGACGCCATACTCGCCGGACTGTACTTCCTGGACTTCGTGGTCAGGACAGGCAAGACCCCGGCGCAACTCCTTGACTACCTGTACAGCAAGGTGGGACCTCACTTCTACGAGCGCATCGACACCAAGTTCTCCGAGGACCAGCACCAGACGGTTATCCGGCGCATACAGCAGACCAAAGCGGACTCCATCCTGGGCGTCAAAGTGGCTAAGGTTGATACCGTGGACGGCTTCCGTTTCACCCTGGTTGACGGCACGTGGCTACTGATAAGGTTCTCCGGCACCGAGCCGGTCATGCGCATCTACGCCGAGAGCGATAGCCTTGACCGCGTCCATAAACTGCTGGAATACGGCAGACAGATGGCGGGAGTATAAAACTATGACTAATCTTGATGACCCGGAAGTTTACAAAAAGCTTGACCCGCAGGGAATGCTTACCCACCTGCACGAGATGCCAGCCCAGTGCCGGAGCGCGTGGCAGATGGCGATGGACTTCAATCTGCCTCAAGACTACTCCAGAATAAACAAGGTCGTTATCCTGGGCATGGGCGGCTCTGCCATCGGCGGTGACCTGGTAAACAGCCTCGCGGTCAACGAGGCTACACTGCCCATCATGGTCTGCCGCGACTACAACCTGCCCGGGTATGTCGACGCCGGGACGCTGGTCATCGCCTCCAGCTACTCCGGCAATACCGAGGAAACACTGACCGCTTTCGGGCAAGCCTTAGAGACGAAGGCAAAGAAGCTGGCAATCACTACCGGCGGCAAACTCAAGACCCTGGCTGAGAAAAACGGAGTCCCGGTGTTCATCTTCGACTACAAGTCTCCGCCCCGCGCCGCCCTGCCGTACAGCTTCCTGACCATCCTCGGCATCCTGCAAAAGCTCGGCTGTATAAAGGATAAGTCGGCGGATGTGGCGGAGATGGTTGACGTTCTTGAGCGCATGGCGAGGAAGATAGATGAAAAAGCGCCGGAGTCCCGGAACCACGCCAAGCAACTGGCGCAGAAGCTTTTCTGCAAGCTGGCGGTGATATACGGCTCCGGCATACTCGCTGAAGCGGCGCGGCGCTGGAAGACCCAGGTAAACGAGAACGGCAAAGCCTGGGCGTTCCACGAGGTCTTCCCGGAGCTTACCCATAACGCCGTGGTCGGCTACCAGTTCCCCAAAGAAATGCCTGATTGGGTTTACGTGGTGTTTCTGCGGTCAAACCTGCTCAATGACCGTGTCCTGCTCCGCTACGAAATCACGCAACAGATGCTCAAACAGGCAAGGGTGGAGTACCAGGTTGTCGAGGCGGAGGGCAGGAGCGCAGTAAGCCATCTGGGCAGTACCGTGCTCTTCGGCGACTATGTCAGCTACTACCTGGCGCTCCTGTATCAGATTGACCCCACGCC
>JAUYDO010000277.1 GCA_030691835.1 Dehalococcoidia bacterium
GGTTCGAATCCCCTCAGCTCCACCAATAAATAGAGTAAATAACCGCTATTTCTTCTCCGGAGGTTTCTTTTCTTTCTTCGGCATAAGGATTTCATCTACGATGCCGTACTCTACCGCTTGCTGCGGGTTCAGGTAAAAGTCGCGGTCGGTGTCATGGATAATCTTGTCCATCGGCTGACCGGTATGCGTGACCAGAATATCGCGCAGTACATCCTGGAGCCGCATAATCTCCTTAGCGGCAATCGCTATGTCAGTCGCCTGCCCCTGAGCGCCACCGGCAGCCTGATGCAGGTGAACGGTGGAGTGCGGCAGAGCGTAGCGCTTGCCCTTGGCTCCGGCGCACAGGAGCACCGTCGCCATGCTGGCAGTCATGCCGATACATATGGTAGATACCTGAGGGCGTATAAGTTGCATGGTATCATAAATAGCAAGGCCAGATGAAATGACGCCGCCTGGAGAACTTATGTAGAGGTTTATGTCCTTGTCCGGGTCTTCCCTGTCCAGATACAGAAGCTGAGCCACGATGACATTCGCTACCTGGTCACTAATGGGCATACCCAGTATGATGATGCGCTCCCTCAGCAGGAGCGAGTATATATCGAAAGCTCGTTCTCCCCTGGATCCGGTCTCAATCACCATCGGGATGACGTTCATCGGGTCAATCATTGCTTTGCCTCCTTTTGTGCCTCCGGGGCACTTGATGCCTGACCGCTGGCTATTTCTACCAGCCTGGCTATAGTTTTCCTTGTGGCTATCATGTTCGCCAGAGATATTCGGGACTGCGGCGAATTCAAAAGATTGGTGAACTCCTCCTTGTTCTTGGTCATGTCAGCGGTCATCTTTTCGATTTCCGCCTTGATATCCTCGTCTTTTACCTCAATCTTCTCCTGCTCTGCTACTTTGGTCAGCACTATCGACTGCTTCACCCTCTTCGTAGCCATGGGGCGAAGCTCGTCCCTGAGCTGTTCAGCCGTCTTCTTAATATTCTTAAGATATTCGTCGAGACCCTTCTCGCTCATCTGCCAGCGCCGCATCTGGTCTTCAATCATGTGGTCGATTTCGTGCTCAACGAGCACCGGCGGGAACTCCACCTGGGCAAGGTCAGCCACGGCATCCAGGACTTTCTTTTCATGTGTCGCCCTGGCTACATCCTCAGCCTGTATCTTCAGCCTGGTGGTTATCCCTTCTTTTAGCGCCTCCGCGTTTTCTAACTCCGGACTTACCTGTTTGGCGAACTCGTCATTCACCTCCGGCATTTTTTCCTGCTTGACCTCGTTCACCTTTATCTTGAACGAAGCCTCTTTCCCCGCCAGCTCCGCCCTGCCGTAGTCATCCGGGAACTTTAGAGCGAACTCCTTACTATCACCAACCTTCAATTCTACAAGCTGGTCGGCAAAGCCCGGCATCGGGTAATCAAAATCCTTCGCGACATGGAACTGGGCATCTTTTTGATTGATAAAGGGCTGTTCGCCGATGTGACTTTCGATGTCCAGAATCACCATATCGGCGTACGCTACCGGTCGCTCCACAGGCTCCCAGGTAGCGTGGTTGTGGCGTAGCTGGTCTACAGCCGCATCAACATCTTCCTGTTTAAATTCTACACTTTCCGGCGCTATTTTGACCTGATGGTAGTCACCCAGATTGACGGTAGGCTCCATCGGCACCACAACTTTGAATGTCACCGGCTCCATCTTCTCCAGCTCCACCTGGGGGCGAGCGACCACCTTGAGGTCCTGTTCTTTTATGGCTTTCTCAGCGACCTCCGGCGCCATCTTGTTTACTGCTTCCTCGAGCAATCTCTCTTTGCCCAGGTGCTGCTCCAGCAGGAAGCGTGGTGCCTTTCCCTTACGAAAACCGGGAATGCTGGCTTTCTGGACCAGGCTGCGATAAGCCTTGTCTAAAGCTGTCTCTACCTCGGCAGGCTCCATCTCTATGGACAGGAACGCCTGGCTGTTCTCTGTCTTTTCTCTGGTTACTTTCACAGTTCCTCCACTAGACGTAGATGTAGTTCTTTTATCTGCTCCTCTGTCACCGATGCCGGAGCATTCAACATCAAATCCATAGCCGCCTGGTTCTTGGGGAAGGCTATAACCTCACGGATGCTTTCCTCGCCCGCCAGAAGCATGACGATACGGTCGATTCCGGGCGCGACGCCGCCGTGAGGCGGCGCGCCGTACTCGAACGCCTCAAGCAGGTGCCCGAAGCGGTCGTCAATCTCAGCATCCTTATAACCGAGCAATCTGAATACCTTTCTCTGCATTTCACTGTTGTGTATTCTGATACTGCCACCGGCAATCTCATACCCGTTGAGCACGAAGTCGTAGTGCTTGCCGCGCACCTTCTCCGGGGCGTTATCCAGCAGGTGAATATCCTCTTCCCTGGGTGAGGTGAAGGGGTGATGCATGGACTCCCAGCGCCCGAGCTCCTTATTCCAGCGCAAAAGCGGGAAATCAACAATAAAAGCAAATCTCAATACCCCCGGGTGACACAGATTGAGACGGCGTCCCATTTCCTTGCGCACTTCGCCCATCACCACGCAGACCACGTCCGGCTTGTCAGCCACGATGAGCAGAAGGTCGCCCGGCTTTGCGCCCAGGCGCTCCGCCATCTGCTTTATCTGCTCCAGCGTCAGGTACTTCGCCGCGGCGGACTTCACCATGTCCATGGTCAGCTCCGACAGGTTGCCCGGCACATTCCCCAGCGATATGGTGAGCAGTCCTTTGGCACCCATTCCCTTCGCTACGGTGTTCATCTCTTCGAGCTGACTGCGGGTGAAGCCGGCACATCCCGGAGCGCAGATGCCCTTGACCTGTCCCCCTTCAGCCACGGCGGTGCGGAATATGGAGAACTCTGACCTGGCGGCAATATCGGAGATGTCGCCTATCTCCATGCCGTAACGCAGGTCCGGCTTGTCACAGCCGTAGCGCTCCATGGCATCGACATAGCGCAGGCGCGGGAAGGGTTTGACTATCTTTAACTCCGGTGTAACCGTTTCTACAAGCCTGGTAAATAGCTCCTCGAGCAGATTTAATATATCCTCTTCGGTGATGAAGCTCATCTCAAGGTCAAGCTGGGTAAACTCAGGCTGGCGGTCGGCACGCAGGTCTTCGTCCCTGAAGCACCTTGCCACCTGGAAGTACTTCTCTATGCCAGCCACCATGAGCAACTGCTTTAGCTGTTGCGGCGACTGCGGTAGAGCGTAGAACTTGCCCGGATTCAAGCGGCTGGGCACCAGGTAATCACGCGCCCCCTCAGGGGTGCTCTTGATTAGTACCGGGGTCTCTACCTCGATAAATCCCTTGTCATAGAGGAAATCACGCATGAACCTGATGACACGGTGCCTCAGGAGCAGGTTCTCCTTCATCCGCGTCCGTCTTATATCAAGGTAGCGGTACTTGAGGCGCACGTTCTCGTTTACCTCGGTGTCTTCGTTAATATAGAATGGCGGCGTCTTCGAGGTATTGAGTATCTCGGCGCTGTCAGCCAGTACCTCAATCTCGCCGGTCGGCAGTTTGGGATTTTCGGTGCCGGGTGGTCTCGGTGCGACCTCGCCGCTCACTTTGACCACGTATTCGATGCGCAAATCACTGGCGATTTCGTGACTGCGCTTAGAAGTCTCCGGATTGAATACCACCTGTACGACACCTTCCCTGTCCCTGAGGTCGATGAAGATGAGATTTCCGTGGTCGCGGCGGCGGTTCACCCAGCCGGCGAGGGTCACTTTGGCACTAACGTGCGTCTTATTCAATTCACCACAATAATGAGTTTTGAGCACAGAGGACTCCTGACATCAATGCGGAAACACTATAGGTGATTATATCGTATTGCGATGTTCTATTCAACCGTCACGAATGCAAATTGCGAGTGTCGTGCTGGAAATCTGATAGTTGAACTTGCTAAAAACAGACTCCCCCTCTTGCAAGGGAGAGTGTGCTGACTGACCTGGTTGTCGAACTAGCCCGCGGCTCGTGGGCTTTCCACTAAATTAGTGGCGAGCTCGTTGTGCCGCAGCACGGCTTTTACCCTGGCGACAAACTCCTCTATCGTGAAAGGCTTTCTGATGTACTCATCTGCGCCGGCGTTCAGGGCATTTACAGCATCGGACTCTTTTCTCCTTCCTGAGAGTATGATAACAGGTACATCCGATAGCTGACGCAGGCGGCAGCATATCTCGGTGCTCGGTAGCTCAACATCGTCAATCCCGAGCACCACCAGCGCCAGCGGCTTATTCTCGGAGACGAGTTTCAGCACGCCGTCGCCGTCGCTGGCTGTCACCACCCGGTAGCCCTCCACCTCCAGAACACGGGAAATCAGCCTGAGCATCGCCGGGTAGTCATCGGCAACCAGTATCATCGGTTTAGCTGTAGCCATCTGTTTCGCTCCGGTGAAATCGCCCTTTAACTTTTGGCATCTAACTCTAATTTACTAACCGCCTGCGAAACAAAACATTAATATCAGCGGAAATTCCTGAATATTCTCTAAATAATATTTAACCGCCAAGGGGCTAAGTTTCAAGAGTACCTCCGTACTTCCCCCATTACCAGAAGTACCTTCATAGTCCCCTATTGCCGCTAAAGTTGACTAACTTAACCAAATTTTTTGACAAGTTGGAACTTTAATATTATCATCAGTGTTATGATAAAAACAATAGCAGAAATAAACGAAAAAATTAAACAGGGTAAGGCTGTAGTCGCCACAGCCGAAGAAATCATCGATATCGTCAAAGAGGAAGGATTTAAGAAGGCGGCTCAGAGTGTGGACGTGGTCACCACGGGTACCTTCGGTCCCATGTGCTCCTCCGGCATCTACTTCAATCTGGGACACAGCAAACCGAGGATAAAGCTCGGCGCCGGTAAATCCTACCTCAACGATGTCCCGGCTTACGCCGCATTCGCCGCCGTAGACCTGTTCCTGGGGGCTACCGCCCTGCCCGATGACGACCCGCGGAACAGAGTACATCCCGGCGAGTTCAACTATGGCGGCGGACACGTCATCGAGGAGCTGGTGGCAGGCAAGGATATCAGGCTGGTAGCTACCGCTTACGGGACGGACTGCTACCCCAGAAAGAAACTCGAGACCTGGATAAACATCAAAGACCTTAACGAGGCAGTGCTTTTCAACATGCGCAACGCCTACCAGAACTATAACGTAGCCGTGAACCTGTCCGACAAGACGATATATACCTACATGGGTGTGCTCAAGCCGAGAATCGGCAACGCCTACTACTGCAGCGCCGGACAGCTCTCGCCACTTCTGAATGACCCATACTACAAAACGATAGGCATAGGTACTCAGATATTCCTTGGCGGCGGCGTAGGCTATGTGGCGTGGCAGGGCACACAGCACAATCCCAATGTGCCCCGCAACGATAAAGGCATTCCGGTGGGCGGCGCCGGGACGCTGTGTATCATCGGCGACCTCAAACAGATGCAGGCAAAGTGGCTGGTGGGCACCAGCATGTATGGCTACGGCGTGACGCTGACCGTCGGCATCGGCGTGCCAATTCCTATTCTTTCCGAGGAAATACTCAAGTACACCACGATTACGGATGCCGGGATATTCGCGCCCATTGTAGATTACTCAGAGGCATACCCGCAGATGAAACCGGGCAACCTGGGTCAGGTGAGCTACGCCCAGCTAAGGAGCGGTAAGATTACCATACAGGGCAAAGAGGTGCCCACCGCTTCACTGTCCAGCTACGCCAGGGCACGGGAAATCGCCGGTATACTCAAAGACTGGATAGCCAGCGGCAGGTTCCTGCTCACCGAACCGGTGGCACCGCTTCCCGGTGTTGAAGCGGGGGTAACATTCAAAGCCATGAAAGAGCGCCCGATAGAGGAATAAGAAGTTGATTTAGAGGTGGTATGAAATGATAGTTTCCAAGAGAATAGTATTGCACTTCCCCAAACGGATGGTAGATAAACCGATAATTTACCACTTGATTAAGGACTATGACCTCGAGTTCAATATCCTGAAGGCTTCTGTCACCCCTGAGGAAGAAGGGCTGATGGTCATGGAGCTGAAGGGAGAGCAGGAGCAGTACGATAACGGCATTCAGTACCTTATCGACAGCGGCGTCAAGATTCAGGCGCTGAGCCAGGACGTCATCCGCAACGAGGAGCGGTGCACCTCCTGCGGCGCCTGCATCACCATCTGTCCCTCCGGCGCCTTTGAGCTTGAACCCGGAACAATGAAGGTGAGCTTCAACAACGCCAACTGTGTGGCTTGCGGACTGTGCATCAAGCCCTGTCCCCCCAGGGCTATGGAGCTTCA
>JAUYDO010000029.1 GCA_030691835.1 Dehalococcoidia bacterium
ACTGAAAGCTGAAGGCTGAAGGCTGATAACTTACTTACTAGCATGAGTAAACCTATCGTGGCTATCATCGGCAGGCAGAACGTAGGCAAGTCCACCCTGCTCAACCGTATAGTAGGTAAACACATTTCCATTATCGAGGACGTGCCGGGCACTACCCGTGACCGCATTTTCGCCGAAACCTCCTGGCTGGGAGTGGACTTCACTTTCGTGGACACCGGGGGACTGGAAACGAGCCTGGAGACCAGCCTGTCCCGTGGAATTAGAAGCCAGACCGAAACCGCCATCCGCGAAGCCGATGCCATAATCTTCCTGGTAGACGTCAAGACCGGACTACTGCCCACAGATATGGAGATAGCTGACATGTTGCGCCGTACCGGGAAGCCGGTGGTCCTGGCGGCAAATAAAGCGGATACATCCAGATTGGACTCGCAGGCGGCGGAGTTCAACAAGCTCGGCTTCGGCGAGCCGGTTTCTGTCAGCGCCATACATGGACGCGGAATCGCCGAAGTACTGGACGCCCTGGTACCCCTCCTCCCCGCCCCAGTGGCGGCGGAAGAAGAGCCGGGCGCAGTCGCCATGAAAGTCGCCATAGTCGGCAGACCCAATGTCGGCAAGTCAATGTTGCTCAATGCCCTGGTGGGGGAAGAAAGGGTTGTTGTTGACGAGACCCCAGGTACCACCAGGGATGCCATAGACACAAAACTTGACTTCGAAGGGCAAGATGTGTTACTTATTGACACAGCCGGAATAAGACGGCGGGGGCGGGTGGAGTGGGGAGTGGAGTGGTACAGCGTTATCCGCGCCATGAAAGCCATAGACCGGGCGGATGTGGTCTTGCTAGTGCTGGACGCTACGGAGTTGGTGACAGCGCAAGACACCCATATCGCTGGCTATATCCAGCAAGCCGCCAAAGGCATAATTGTGGTAATTAAGAAGTGGGACCTTATTGAAAACAAACGGAAGACGGAATATACTGAATATATTCAGGGTCGTCTTAAGTTCCTGTCCTATGCGCTTATCCTCTTCGTCTCAGCGAAGGTGAGACAGGGGATAAAGAAAATTATGCCTCTGGTAAGCAGGGTGTATCAGGAAAGGCTACTGCATATTCCCGACGAGGAGTTAAACAACGTGGTGCGGGAGGCAGTATCAGCGCACGTTATACCCCGAAAGGGTAAAAAAGAGCTTAAGCTATCCCATGTTACCCAGATAGGGGTGAAACCACCTTCTTTCCTCTTCCTGGTAAACGATGCAAAGCTGGTACACTTCTCTTATCAGCGCTACCTTGAAAACAAACTGCGCGAGGCATTCGGCTTCATAGGCACTCCTGTCCGTCTAATCTTCAAAACTAAGGAGGTGAGCCATGTTGCTAGTTAGTTTCCTCTCCATCCTTGTAATTGGCTATCTTCTGGGTTCCATACCCTTTGGCTTAATAATAAGCCGGCGAAAAGCCAGAATAGACATCAGGCAGTTCGGCAGCGGCAAAACAGGTGCTACCAATGTTCTGCGGACTATGGGGGTCAAAGCCGCCGTGCTGGTAGCCGTCCTTGACCTGTTGAAGGGCATGGTGGCGGTGATACTGGCTGGCTGGCTTTTTAGACACGACCAACTGCTGATGGTGGGTGACTTTAGTATAGGAGCATTGCTGGCGCAGGTTCTAGCCGCTCTGGCGGCAGTTGCCGGTCACAACTGGCCCATATTCCATCGGTTCAAGGGGGGCAGGGGAGTCGCCACCTATTTCGGCGGACTCATGGCCCTGTATCCTCCGGCTGCTCTCTTTGGCGGAGAGGCACTTATTGTCAGCGCCGGTCTTACCCGTTATGCCTCGCTCGGCTCCATTGTCGGCGCCGTGGGTGCTTGCGGCATCCTGGTGCCGCTCACCCTGATGCACGGATTCCCGGCTGAATATCTCGGTTATGCCTCGGTTGGCGGTGCTGTCATCATCGCCATGCATAAAGATAATATTGTCAGGCTGTGGAAGGGCAAAGAACGCAAGCTGGGCGAAAAGGCTGAAACGGGGAAGTCACCGGAACAGATTGCGAGATAAGCCATGCCCAAGCTTGGCATCATTGGCACCACCTCGTGGGGCACTACTCTCGGCGCACTTCTGGCACGAAAAGGACTCAAGGTCAAACTGTGGGCGCGTACGGAGCGCGAAGCCGAGGAACTGAATAAGACCGAACTGCCCCTTCTCTCCGGCGCTCGCTCCCACGAGCTATACTTCACTTCCGAATTGCACGAAGCCATCACCGACGCAAAAGCCGTCATCATGGCGGTGCCATCTCAGGCGATGCGCCAGAACATCAGGCTGGTGGCTCAGCACCTCAAGAAGTCCACAATCGTCGTCAGCGCCGCCAAGGGACTCGAAATAGGCAGCCACCTGCGCATGTCGCAGGTGATTGCCGAGGAAATAGACCCCCGCTACAGGAACAATATTTGCGTTCTTTCCGGTCCCAATCTCGCCCGTGAGATTATGCTGGGCTTACCGGCGGCTACAGTCGCCGCGTCTGAGAATGAAGCTACCGCGAGGACTATTCAGCGACTGCTCACAACGAATGCCCTGTGTGTGTTCACCAACAATGACGTCATCGGCGTGGAGCTCGGTGGCGCGCTGAAGAATATCATCGCCCTGGGCGCCGGTATCGCCGATGGATTGGGATATGGCGATAACGCCAAGGCGGCTTTCATGACCCGTGGCTTGACCGAGGTAACCGCGCTGGGGGTCGCCCTCGGTGCTAACCCGCTCACCTTTTCAGGGCTGGCGGGGCTGGGGGACCTGATTACCACCTGCGAGAGCACGCTGAGCCGGAACCACTATGTCGGCGTGGAGCTGTCCAAGGGGCGTAAAATGGAAGACATAATCGGCACTATGGATGCCGTAGCCGAAGGTGTCAGCACCACGAAGGTAGCCTGGCACCTTGCCCAGAAGCTGGGGCTGGAAATGCCCATCACGGAGAGGATTTACCAGGTACTTTATGAAGGTAAAAACCCCAGAGACGCGGCGGAGCAGTTGATGAGGGGTGAGGTCAACCACGAACTGACCGGGCGCAAATGGAAGCTCTTTTCTTTTCTCAGGCGCCGAAGACGTTCTTGAAGCTATCCGGCAACCCGCGCCACTTCTCCTGAGGCGGCATATTTGCCTGACCGAAGCTTTCACCCAGCTCTTTGATTAGCTGGCGCTGTTTATCGGTTAGTGACTCCGGTGTAACCACAATCAGCAGAACCACTTGGTCGCCGCGCCCGCTCCTGTTCACACGGGCAATGCCCTGCCCCTTGAGCCTGAAAACCCTGCCGGTCTGACTGCCGGCCGGTATCTTGAGCCTGGTCTTACCGGAGATGGTTGGTATCTCTAGCTCCGTGCCCAGTGCCGCCTGGGCGAAGTTGACGGGTAGCTCATAGATAATGTCATCCCCGTTGCGGATGAAGAACTCGTGCGGCTTTACCTGGATGGTTATATAGAGGTCACCGGATGGACCGCCTCTGGTGCCGGCGTCACCCTCGCCCCTGACGCGCAACTGAGAGCCGTTATCAACGCCCGCGGGAATGTTGACCGTGACAATGTGCTCGCGCTTTTCTCTCCCCGTGCCGCGGCATTGGGTACACGGGTCAGCTATAATTGTGCCCTCGCCGCGACACCTTCCGCACGTGGTGACGATGGAGAACCTGCCGAACACGCTCTGCTGTATCCGTCGTATTTGACCGGTGCCGTTGCAGGCGGGACATTTGGTGGGATTGGTGCCCGGCTTAGCGCCGATGCCGTGGCACACAGAGCAGTTTTCGATGCGCAGTACCTTGACCTTTTTCTCGACGCCGAATACGGCTTCTTCGAACTCCATAATGAGGTCACTGCTCAGGTCGGCACCCTGCTGAGGCGCCTGACGCGAAGCGGTCGCCGTGGCACCGCCGAAAAAGGCGTCAAATATGTCGCCGAGACCGCCTAGCCCGCTGAAGTCGGAGCTGGCAAAGCCTCTGCCCCAGACGCTCTCAGCGCCGTCATGACCGTAGCGGTCATAGGCGGCGCGCTTCTCCCCGTCGGAGAGCACCTGGTAAGCCTCGTTTATCTCCTTGAACCTTTCCTCAGCGCCGTCTTCGCAATTGTGGTCGGGGTGGTACTTGAAGGCGAGCTTCCGGAAAGCCTTCTTTATATCTTCCTCGGAGGCGTTACTGTTCACGCCAAGGACTTCATAGTAATTACGCTTGGTTGCCATACAAATATTCAAAAAAGCAACGCCCCTCGGGGCGTCACAATACTATTATAGACGGATGGATGGAATTAATAAAGTGGTTTTTTGATTTTTTGTTAATGTTATACGATTTTGTCACGCTGGCGCTCCTGGTCAATAGGGGGAAGAGTACAAAGAGAAGGGGCGGAAGCCCCTTCTCTTTTGAACTTCAACCCCTTCCCTGCTTAGGGAAGGGGCAAGGGGATAGGTCGTATCTTTCGGATAAACGCATTTATTTTACAGAAATTGCATGGGGTGATTTTAAT
>JAUYDO010000046.1 GCA_030691835.1 Dehalococcoidia bacterium
CTACGAGGCGAAGAGCAGTGTCTATTTCCGGGTCACGAAGGTGCCGGACTACGGCAAGCTGTCCCACCGCACCCTTGACTCCATGGTGGCTGGGGCAAGAGTAGAAGTCGGAGAAGATAAAGAGCACCCGATGGACTTCGCCCTGTGGAAGGCGGCGAAGCCGGGCGAGCCGTCATGGTCAAGCCCCTGGGGCGAGGGCAGACCCGGCTGGCACATCGAGTGTACTGCCATGTCCCTGAAGTACCTCGGAGAGACGCTCGATATCCACGGCGGCGGGCAGGACCTCATCTTCCCCCATCACGAGAACGAGCTGGCGCAGTCGGAGAGCTTCACCGGCGTGAAACCCTTCGTCAGATACTGGCTTCACAACGGTATGGTGCAGTTGGGCGCTGAGAAGATGAGTAAGTCGCTGGGCAACCTGGTAACGATAAAGGATGCGCTCAATAAACACGGCGCGGACGCCATACGTATCTTTATCCTTAGCTCGCACTACCGCAGTCCGCTCACCTACTCGGAGGAGGGGCTGGAGGCGGCGGAGAAAGGCGCTGAGCGTCTCCTGCGCGCGGTACAGCGCGAAGATAGCGCCGGCTCAGATAAATCACTTGACGCCGGACCTTACCGGCAACAGTTCACTGCCGTAATGGACGACGACTTCAATACCGCCCAGGCGCTGAGCGTGCTGTTCGACCTGGCAAGGGCGATAAACCAGGCGGGTGACGCGGGACAGAGCACCGCTGAGGCATGCAAAGCCCTTTCCGAGCTGGCTAAGGACGTGCTCGGGCTAAGGCTGGAGAGCGAGGAGGTTGTCGGCGCCGCGCCATTCATCGAGCTTTTGATTGAGACACGTAAAAAGCTCAGGCAGGCAAAACAGTGGCAGTTAGCCGACGAGATAAGGGCTAAGCTGGAGGGACTGGGCGTAACCCTCGAAGACACGCCCAAGGGCACGGTATGGCGCAAGAAGTAGCTGTTATTCCTTACTAAAATATTGCGTTGCCAGGAATAACCAAACTATCCCCCCTTCCCTTAGCAAGAGCCTTGCCTCAAAAGTCATTCTGAGGAGTGAAACGACTAAGAATCCGTTCTCGGGGCGGGATAGGACGGATTCATCCTGAACGGACTCACCGTGAACGGATTGCTTCGCTACGCTCGCAATGACATTGAGGCTTAATACGTTTGTATCAGTACATGCGTTTGTGATGTGCCTCCTTAACCCACTTTGCGATGTCCTTTGCTTTGTCGGAGTCGAACAGCTTTGTCCCTTTGCCTACCGGCTCCATATCAACCACGTCGGTGGTGTAAATCGTGTACTTCTTCACCTTCTTCTGCGGGTTTGGTGGAGTCAGCTCGATAACAGCGGCGCCTATGCCAAGCGGACCGCCGTGCCCCGGACCTCGCGCCAGATAGAAGAAGACAGTGCTGCCGGGCTGGCTCAATGCCTCAATCTTCTGCATTATCTCGGCTTGGGTGAAGAGGGTTGTGTCCCAATTAACCTTCTTTCTCTCTTCCAGCGTAACACTCTTTGACCCCTCATCGAACCACCCTTCGTACAACGTCAATTCCGGGTGCCCGTCAAGAGTGAGGTAATCCTTAACCTGTACTTTCCTGGCTTCCGCGTCCGACGCATCGAAAATACGGATATCGAACCCCCCTTTCTCGCCCTGACTCTTACGCACCACAACCTTGAGAATCTTTACCAGGTCCGGGTCCAGTTTCCTCTCCTCTACCAGGGTCTTCTGCACTGTAGCTGGAATTTCCCTTGGACCCGAGAGTTTCTCAGCTCCCTTCCCGGTTTCCTCTTTAGACTTTTTACCCCAGAACATATTTCACCTCCGATATTGTTCAATAGACTGCGCCTCGGTACTTCTTCGCAGTCTTGTTTTGTGACCGGTTTCAATAACTTCCTGTATCTGGTTCTTATTTTCGGAGGAAGATGATGCCTGTTATTGCCGGCACAGACAATAACAGGCATCAAGCAACTGTTTCTCCCTCTTTCATTGTTTTTTCAGCTTCAAGATGTACCTGTCTTGTCGCCGTGTCAAACCAGCCCCACGGTGATGCTAACGAACTTCGGAACAACCGGCGTGGACTTATCCGAAGCCGGTTTCTTCCTGAAAAGCATCCCTCACCTCCCTACATGTCAGCCAATTCACTATCAGACAGCCGCCCGCTGCATTGTTATCTCTACCTTCTTGCTCGCTTTATCGAACCAGCCTTCATACTGTATCAGGTCCGGGTGCTGGTCAAGAAAGGCATAGTCTATAACCTTGACCTTCTTCTCGTCAGCCTCCCACTCATCAAAGACACGGATGTCAAAAGCGGTGCTGCTTCCGCCTGCGTGAGAGCGCATCACCCCCTTGAGCTTGACCCAGTGGTCGCTGGTATGAGGCAGTTTTTGCATTTCAGTCACGATGCGGGCACCGACGAAGCCCGGTATCGAGGTCGGTTTGGTCTTAATCCCTGTTTTCTTTTTCCAGAACCACATGTATAGCCCTCCTTTACTCGGTAAAACTGATGTCACGAGGAGTCTTTTACTCGCTCTTCTTGTCTTTGGTTGTCTTCTTGCCAGCCTTGCTGGAAGGCCAGTTGCGCCAGACAATTATGCCAGCCACCACCACAAACACGATTATGGCTATAATTCCTTTAAGTTCCATCTAATCTCTCTTTCTTTTTACGATTTCTTTTCAGACTCCAACTGTACCTGCATTGACTTCTTGTCAAACCACCCTGCGTACAGTATCAGGTCGGGATGCTCACTGAGATGGTTATAATTCCTTACCTTTATCTTCTTTTCCGCTGCCTTAGCCTCGTCAAAGACCCTGAAATCGTAAGCATCTTTGCTTTCCGGGCGACGGCGGACAGCACCTTTAAGTCTCCATACCCAGTCCGGGTCCTTTTTCAAAGCTACGACCAGATGCCTGCCAACCAGTTCCGGGATATCTTTGGGACCCGGTAGCTTTTCAGCGGACTGGCTACCTGAACCGGATTTCTTCCAGAACATTTTTACCTCCTGCACTTTTACGGAATAGCCGTCAAGTCCCTTTTAAGAAACGGGAATACCGATGAAGATGAGGCTTAGAGTGAACTGAGACGAATGCACATCTCGCCATAGGTCAGGTGATGAATCAATAACGGAAAGATAGCCTCATCCGGAGAAATTGAGGCTGGCAGGAGTCATAAGCGAGGGAAGAATCCGAGGGGAGAATTGGATTGAAGGCTCCTTGAAAATACGACGGGAATCGAGGGTCCAGATTGCATGTACTGGTGAGCGAATCTGTACGCGGTGGCTATGCAGATAGAGGTGGCATGTAGAGTGCGGATGAAGCCATGGGGCTGCCGCTTTGACTCGGCAAGCCTCAGCCAGCTTGGCTTCTGGCTGCGCCCAAATAGCAGACTCTTTATCAGCAGGTCAGAAGTTCCGAGCGGTCTCGATGACGGCTCAGTGCTGTTGATACTGGCATTAGCGTAGAAAAGGTCAGCCCCTATCCGGGTATCCGGGCTAGCGTATTCGGTCTGGACGGCAGATACCGCTGAGGTAGATTCTATTCCACTGGGTTCGAGCGTTGCCTGTTGGACACTCTCCACAACCAGAACGCTGATGGTCAACAAGGCTATGAGAAGAAGTGGAAGCGTCATGCTTACAATAACCCGCATAGAAGGATAGTGTCCTCTATTCAATGCCCCTCATCCTCTACGAAACATTACCAGTATCGTTATTCTAATCCGATATAATAAAGTTTGCAATCGGTCAGTTTCTTAGTTTCCTCCGAAAATAGGAGCAAGACACCACCCTGTTGTCATTCCAGCGAAAGCTGGAATCCATTGGAGAGAATGGGATGGGCTACGGTCTGGATTCTCTGGTCAAGCCAGAGAATGACAAGGAGAGGATGCCATTTTTCGTCCTTCGTGGTGCCCATGTAAAATGGGCATGATGCCTCTTTTTGTCCACAATCCGTGACTCCTTATTTTGCATCAGGCGAGGGTGATATGTTACATTGCTATAGGGAACGGTAGAATGGAGAGTGAATGGCTCATCAAGACAGTCGCTGGCTTCCTCGGGTTCGTTACCCGGCGTGAAGGCAGTAAGTTCTTACAGCTCAGCGACCGGCTGGATGAGAAAGCAATCAGATTAGGCAACGAGCTCCGTGACGACATATCGCTCTATGTTCACATTCCCTTCTGCCGCACGCTGTGCCCTTTCTGCTGTTTCAACCGCTATCTATTCAATGAAGCCAGGGCACGGCGCTACTTCACCAATCTAAGGCAGGAGGTGGACCTCTATATTCAGAAAGGCTTCCGGTTCTCTGCCATTTACTTCGGCGGCGGCACGCCCACGGTACTCATGGACGAACTGCTCGATTTCATCGGCTTCCTCAGAAAAAACTTTGACGTAAAGCGGGTCTCCCTGGAGACAACGCCCAGAGAGCTCAACCCGGAAACCATCCGCCTGCTTAAAACCGCCGGCATCAACCGGTTGTCCATCGGGGTACAGAGCTTCGATGATGACCTCCTCAAGGCTATGGGCAGGACAAATACCACCGGTGAAGAAGCCAGAGTGAAATTGCTTCTGGCTCAGGGAAATTTTGATACCGTAAATATCGACCTCATCTTTAATTTCCCGGGACAGTCGCTGGATAAATTCAAAGAAGACATTGCCACTTTCAAAGACCTGGGCATAGACCAGGCTACCTTCTATCCGCTCATGCCGTCACCTCACAAAATGACCGCCCTGGAGCGCAAATTCAAAAAGGTGGATACCTCCCGCGAAAAGGACTTCTATAACATAATCCTGAGAGACGTGTTCGAAGCCGGGTACAGAATGTCAACTGTCTGGTGCTTTTCCCGCGGTAACAGGATGATTGACGAGTATATCGTTGATTACGATGACTACATCGGTGTTGGCGCTGGCTCAGTAAGCTTTCTCAAAGGGAATTTCCTGGTCAATACCTTTTCGCCGGAGCGCTACGATGAGTTGATTTCCCAGGGCAGGTTGCCCATCCTCCGCTGGAGGAGGCTGTCGGAGAGGGAAAGCCTCCGCTACTATATGCTGACCCGGCTCTTTGGCACGACGCTGGACTCGCTCAAGTTCCGCCAGCGCTTCGGCGGCGACATCAATAGTAAATTGGGACTTGAGCTAGCCTTCCTCAGGCTCTTCGGACTGGTACAGGGCGACCAAAAGATAACGGTAACCAGAAAAGGGATGTATCCTGTAAGCTCGATGATGAAGGAGTTCTTCGCCGCGCTGAACGGTCTAAGAGAATACTGCATCGAAAAAAAGATTTAACCGGAGTCAAAGACCTGATATGAGAAGCCGATTGTCCTGAGACTCTACATAAATCAAGACGGGTCACGGCTCAAAGCTTCCTAGAAGTCCTAAGTTCTGCGTGCTATAATTTAAGCACCGCTTCAGGAGCAGGAGGGAAGAAAACATGGATATTGAAGTTAAAAGACGGAAGTACAAGGTTAAACCACAGGAAAGTCTCGTTGCCATTGCAAAGCCCTCTTTCTGGAAGGGCAAAAGCTTTGATGAACTGGCAAAAGAGCAAGACGTGAAGCCTTTTGATTTCGGTAAGTGTGGGAGCAATTGGCTAAAAGAAGCTGATTTCGATGATTATATAACAGCGATTAAGAGCGGGCGAAAGCATACAAAGGATGAGTAGTCTTGCCGAAGATTATCGTTGATAACGACGTATTTTCTTACCTCAATGCACATTGAGCGGATGCCCTATTGATGACCCTGATTATTGGACTGCCGCTTGCGCTTTGTATCACAACTGCCCTTTGGTTACTAACAACTGGCGGCATTTTAGATATATAAAGAATCTTACGCTGATAAGTCCAGGGCATTAGCACTGGTTAGTAATGGCACCAGACCAGTATTTAACAATTAGCATCTACTTGATAGCTACGTGAATGGCGACACCGCCCCAGAGCAGATGGCTAAAGGACACCTGGCTAAAACCGGTCTGTAATAGAATCTCCGATACTTCCACGGCAGTATAATAACGGGATGCTGACTGCGCCAGGTAATAGTAAGCAGCCCGGTTACCGGAAAGCAAGCGCCCCACCGGAAAGGCAAACCACCGCATGTACAAATGGTAAAGCCCCCGTATGGGCTTCGCATCCGGCTGGCTGGTTTCCACAATAACAAATCTGCCGCCGTGGCGCAGGACCCTCAGCACCTCAGCCAGATAGCGCTTAGACGATGGATTCTTGTAAGTAAGGTTGCGGAAGGCAAAAGATATGCCCACGCAATCAAAGTACCCATCCGGAAAGGGAAGGGCTGAGGCATCACCAAATAAGAAAGAAAGCTTCTTGCGCGGGACAAGGCTCTCCGCCCTTTTCCGGGCTATCTCCAGCATCGGTTCACTGTAGTCAAGCCCGGTAATCTCGACGTCCCCTTCAGCCAGTCCGGCAAGCTGAATCGCCAGGTCGCCGGTGCCGCATGCCAGGTCAAGTATCCTCTTCGGGTTCAAGCTGAGACATTCACGGGCGCAAGCAAGCCGCCAGCGCCGGTCCAACCCCCAGGTGAGCACGCGGTTAATCACGTTGTACCGCCGTGGCACAGCGGTGAAGATATGGTGAAGATGTTTATCGACCGGTTTCACCATTTCACCCAGTTACGAAGCGAATAGACCGGAGAGGATGTAGCCGATACCAAGCAAGAGTTGCGTGAGGAGTATCATAAGGACGTTGCTCGCCATAGCCGGCATAAGCTTGCTCACGTCGTGGCTCTTGCGAGCCCCACCAATAGCCTTGACCGCCAGGGGAAGGGTGAGTAGTGCAATCAAAGAGTATACAGGCATCGCCCTGGCTATCACGGCTCCAATTATCCAGACGTAGACGAGTAAGGTAAGCGTTGAGTAAATGATGCTCGCGCCGCTGCTCCCCAGAATGATGGGCAGAGTCTTGCGGTTGGCGACAAGGTCAGCCTTCGCATCGGGGAACTCGTTGAGTAGAAGAAGGTTATGCACCAGAATGCCGGAAGGAACGGAAGCTATCAGCGCCGGTACGCTGTAGTACCCGGTCTGAGCAAAATAGGTGCCGAGCACGGGTAAAATACCCAGCCCTAACCCGGCAACCCATTCGGGCCAGGGCATCTTGAGTATATACGGAGTGTAAATGATGATACAGAGTACCGCCACCAGGAGCAGGGGCAAAAGAGGTAATCCCTTGGTCACTGTGAAATAGACCCCGATAGCTATCGCCGGTATCAGGCTAATAATGCCGAACCAGAGCACCTCGCCGGGCGTGAGTAAACGGGCGGGCAGTATGCCGCTACCGCCACTGAAGGGTGTTCTTTTCGTTGCCAGGTCTACCCCGCTCCGGTAGTCAAAGTAGTCGTTAAGCACATTGACGCTGATGTGGGTTAGAATCAGTCCAAAGCCGGCAAGCAGAGCCAGACCCAGGTTAAAAAAGCCATTATACCAGGCAATCGAATTACCCAGGAAGGCTAAAACGACAGAGAGAAGCAGAAAATTGGGCCTGGTCTCCAGGAACCACACCTTGAGTTTCATGGTCTTTCTCCTCACGGGAGGTAGTTAACACCCCCGCCATACCACCGATTATTTTATATCGGAATGTATTAGATTACGGTAGTAACTTAAACCTTAGAGATTTCTATTAAAATGCATGACTTTGTTGTGCCTTCTCCTTAGCTAATTGAGCATTCTTGAATGGGCTTTGAGTTGGTGGTAAATCAAAGGTTTTACCTTCTAATAGTTCAGCAACAGTTCTGATTTGGATACTAGGATATTCTTTTGCCCAAAGTTCAGACTTATAAGTCTCGGAATGAATCGCTAATGATTTCATCCCACCGCTTGGCTCTATAAGAGTTATCAACAACCCAATAGCAGCCCCTTCTTTTTTGACTGTACCTATCAAGTCTCTAACCATTCCAGGATTAAGTACATCGCCACCCTTAACTTGAACTATGATGGTTCTAGTTTTCTTATCCTTCTCCACAAAACCAAAGATGCCGTCTACACCACCATCATGTTCCCTTGGATGAGCACCAACTAGACTAATAGCCCAGATTTCAAACTCCTTTTTACTTTTGTTAGCTAACGCCTGGGCAGATGCTATATCATAAGGTTTGCCGTGAACTTCATAATTGCTGGTAATCTTAGCCCCATAGGTAGCTTTTATTCTCTTTTCAACAAGGTCAATTGCTAACCAAGTAACATCTATGCCAATCCAGCGGCGCTTAAGGCGTTCTGCTACAGCGATTGTAGTTCCACAGCCACAGAAGGGGTCTAGAACTACATCACCTTCGTTTGAACTAGCTTTGGTTATTTTTTCTAAAAGAGGTTCAGGCTTTTGAGTAGGATAGCCTAAACGCTCTTTAGTTGCCGAACCCACCGCTGGGATTTCCCACCAGTCTTTGGCAATTACCCAAGCATATTGTCCCTTCTCATCTTGTTGGAAGTGGCTTTTCTTAAAACCATATTCATGCATCATGTAAGATTTTTCTTTTTGTGGATTGAACTTATAGTTTGTGGTCTTCGTATAAAAGAATATTATGTTATGTTTTCTACCAAACCGTCTTTCAGTGGCCCCACCCGTTTTAAAACACCAGACAATCTCATTCTGAAAGTTCCTAGCCCCAAACACCGCATCCATTAGTAATTTTAAGTAGTGGCTGGCGGTAGGGTCGCAGTGGAGGTATAAAGAGCCTGACGATTTAAGAACACGATGCAATTCAATCAGCCTGACAGCCATCATTGACAGATAAGCAGCCATACTTTCTTGCAGTTTGCCTTGCTTACTTAAGTATGAAATAAACTCAGCGATTGATGGTCGCTTCTTTGCTAACTCATTCAGAGCAATTTCTGACGCTTCACTGCTCCAATCCCATGTGTCGTCAAAAGCCTGAATCTGAGCTTGTGATTTGTCCCCCTTGCCCGGTTCGTTAAATAAAACGTTGTAATCAGCTTTGCTATTGAATGGGGGGTCTAGGTAGATAAGGTCAACCGATTCGCCAGGGAAGTATTGGTGGTCTCTTAGCCAGACTAGATTGTCGCCATAATAAAGAGCATTGGTGTTCATTTATCTGTTCCCTCATCATCCAAATCTATAGGCATAGGAAGGGCAGTATCCCACCTCGGTAATGCCCTATTTAGCATAGCATAAAACCTTCGCCAACTCGTTGATGCTTTCATCAAGGTTACCACTGATGCTAAATGTTCACGCAACGCAGGGTGTCCCATATCGACCAGTGTCACACCGGGGTTGATGCCCAGTATCACACCTTTCATGGCGGCGACATAGGCGTCGGACAGGCCAAAGTCTGTGGTAAGTGTAATGATACCAGCCATCACACGATGAGCTTAAGACCCAGGACAGAAACGATGACAAACAGGATAGACAGGGCAATAGTAAGCTGGAAAAGGGTCTTCTCAAAACCGCGCTTTGTGCGGTAGACCGAGTCAGCCTGACCGAATATGCCCCCCAGTCCACCACCCTTGACCTGGAACAGTATCGCCAGCGTGAGGGCTATGGACACAACGATAATTGCGGCGCTGAAATACGTTTGCATGCTATAATTCCCCTAGTTTTTTAGTCAGTAGCTCCTGTGCCACGGCAGGGCTGGCACGACCCTTGGTTGCTTTCATAACCTGCCCGATGAGAAACTTCACAGCCTGTGTCTTCCCGGCTTTGTAATCGGCTACAGCCTGCTTATTGGCGGCTATTACCTGGCTTATCGCCTCCTCAATCGCCCGGGTATCGGTAATCTGAATCAGACCTTTCTCTTTTATAATATCATTGGCGGCTTTGCCGGTGTTGAACATCTCCTCAAAGACCACCTTGGCGCTTGGGATATTTATAGTGCCGTTGTGCATCAGGTCCAGCAGGTGGCAGAGCTCAGAGGGAGTGACTTTAGCGGAGGTTATCTCGGTATTGGTGGCATTGAGCAGGCGGCTGAACTCGCCGAGAAGCCAGTTGCTTACCATCTTGGCTCTGGCGCTCTGCTCCACTCCGGCGGGCAGCCCGGTCTTGACGCAGTCCTCGAAGTAGTCAGCCATCGACTTGGCGGTGGTCAGCAGGTTGGCGTCATAGACGGGCAAACCGTATTGCTCGACAAAGCGGTCGCGCCTGGCTTCAGGTAGCTCGGGGAGCGTTGCTCTTATCTGCTCGACCCATTGCCGGCTGACGCTCAGGGGCGGCAGGTCCGGCTCCGGGAAGTAGCGGTAGTCATGGGCGTACTCTTTACTGCGCTGGGAGACGGTCTTGCCTTCTTCCTCTACCCAGCCGCGGGTCTCCTGCACCGGTCTCTTGCCTTCCTCCCCCAGCTTCCTCTGCCGCTTTGCCTCGTACTCCATGGCGCGGTAGACGGCACGGAAGCTGTTCATGTTCTTCACCTCTACCTTGGGCATGAACTCGGTGGTGTTCTCCGGGCGGATGCTGACGTTGGCGTCGCAACGGAAGCTACCTTCCTCCATGTTGCCCGTGGAAACACCCAGGTACTGGAGGATACTGCGCAGCTTTATCAGGTACTGCCGCGCTTCCTCGGGAGAGCGCAGGTCCGGCTCACCCACAATCTCCATGAGCGGCACTCCGGCGCGGTTGACGTCCACCATGCTGTAAGGCTCGCCGTGCTCCGGTGTGTGGTGAATCATCTTGGCGACGTCTTCTTCGAGGTGCACGCGGGTGATGCCCACGCGTTTCCTGACGCCGTCAACCTCGATATTGAGCCAGCCTTTAACTCCGAGCGGCGCATCATACTGTGATATCTGGTAGCCCTTCATCAGGTCGGGGTAGGGATAGTTCTTGCGGTCGAACTTGGAGTACTCCGGGATGGTGCAAATGAGCGCCAGCGCGGTCATTATGGTGTACTCCACCGCCTGCTTGTTGATGACGGGCAGTACACCGGGCATACCCATGCACACCGGGCAGACGTGGGTGTTCGGCGGCGCGTTGGCGTAGTCCGCGCTACAGCGGCAATACATCTTGCTCCTGGTCAAGAGCTGGGCATGTACCTCCAGCCCGATGATGGTCTCGAAATTCATAACGGTAGTCTGCAACACAACATTTCTTAGTATATCAAGATAAGGCGGTGATGACAAGGAAAGGTGGGGAAATTCGTCAATACGTTCTGACCAGTCAAGCTAATTTTGTCACTTTTTATACAAAACCCTAAAATCTCTGTAGTTGACTTACCCTCAGTCGTAGTGTATATTTTGTGTTATGTTTGGTGGCACTCCTTCAAGTTCGCAGGAATTTTCTACTTTGCTTCCTATTGGAAGACACCAAATGAATCTCAAACAGCTTAGGCAGCTTTGTGTAGATACGTTTCCGATGTCTTCCACTCGCCCTTTGATAATGCGCCGATGGAGAGTTTCTGGGGAACACTGAAGCAGGAGTTGGTCCATCACCGCCGTTACAGAAGCCGA
>JAUYDO010000113.1 GCA_030691835.1 Dehalococcoidia bacterium
CTGGTTCTTTTGAACGAAAGCGACATCCTCGCCAAGCACATTAAGTCGCGGAAAGTAATTAAGGAGAAGTAAAATGGCAAAACAGATTATTTTTGGTGAAGATGTAAGACGCTCCCTGAAAAAGGGAATTGATACCCTGGTTGATGCCGTTAAGGTGACTCTGGGACCCAAGGGACACGCCGTAGCCCTGGAGAAGAAGTGGGGCGCTCCCCAGGTGGTTGATGACGGCGTCACCATCGCCAAGGAAATAGAGCTACCCAACCCGTTTGAGAACATGGGCGCTCAGCTTGTGAAGGAAGCGGCGACCAAGACCAATGATGCCTGCGGTGACGGTACCACCACCTCCACCATACTGGCCCATGGAATTATCAGCGGCGGTTTCAAGAATATCGCCGCCGGCGCCGATAACCTCGCTCTTAAGAGGGGCATCGAGAAAGCCACCAAGGCTATCATCGCCGAGCTAAAGAAACAGACCACCGTGGTCAAAGGCAAGGAACAGATAGCGCAGGTTGGCACCATTACCGCTAAAGACTCTGAAATCGGCAACCTGATTGCTGATGTCATGGAGAAGGTGGGCAAAGACGGCGTCATTACCGTTGAGGAGTCCAAGGGCACCCAGTACGAGACCGACTACGTAGAGGGCATGCAGATCGACCGCGGCTATATCAGCCCCTACTTCATCACCAATGCCGAGCGCATGGAAGCGGTCCTGGAAGACCCCTATGTCCTCATCACCGATAAGAAGATATCGGCTATTGCGGATATCCTGCCCGCTCTGGAGAAGATACTCCAGGTCTCGAAGAACCTGCTTATCATCGCTGAGGATGTCGAGGGTGAAGCACTGGCTACCCTGGTAGTCAACAAACTTCGCGGCACGCTGAACGTGCTCGCCATCAAAGCCCCGGGCTTCGGCGATAGGCGGAAGGCGATGCTCGAGGATATCGCCATCCTCACCGGCGGCAAGGTTATCTCGGAGGAGGTCGGGCGCAAGCTGGACTCGGTCACCGTGGAAGACCTGGGCAAAGCGCGCCGCGTGACCAGCGATAAGGACAAGACTACGGTTGTCGAGGGCAAGGGCTCCGAGGCGGATATCAAAGCGAGAATCAAGCAGATTAAAGCCCAGATTGAGGAAACCACCTCCGACTACGACCGCGAGAAACTGGAGGAGCGCCAGGCGAAGCTCGCCGGCGGCGTGGCGGTCATCAAAGTCGGTGCCGCGACAGAAGTCGAGCTGAAAGAAAAGAAACATCGTGTTGAGGATGCCCTGTCAGCCACCAGAGCCGCGGTAGAAGAGGGTATTCTGCCCGGCGGCGGCGTTGGCTTACTCAATGCCCTGCCCGCTCTGGATAAGCTAAAGCTGGAGGGTGACGAGGCAACCGGCGCCGAAATCGTCAAGAAGGCAATCGAAGAGCCAATCTACTGGATTGCCCAGAACGCTGGCAGGGACGGCTCGGTAGTCGTAGACACGGTGAAGAAGAGCCCTAAGGGGTACGGCTACGATGCCGAGGGCGATGATTTCGGCGACATGATACAGAAAGGCATCATCGACCCGACCAAGGTGGTCAGGTTCAGCCTTGAGAACGCCGCCAGCATCGCCAACATGATACTGATTACCGATGCGCTGGTAGCCGATATTCCTGAGAAGGAGAAGGCAGGACCATCCATGCCACCCGGTGGAGGCTACGGCGGCGGTGAGTTCTAATAGAGCATAACCCTATCCCCTCTGTCCCCTTCCCCTTAATAAGGGGAAGGGGATTTTTTTACTTTGAGTTTCGCGGGAAACTACTCCTTCAGCCCCTTTGTCCTGAGCCGCATTATCGGGTAATATATTATTGGCTATGGCTTTTCAGACTATCATCTATACTAAAAAGAACCATGTTAGCTGTATCACGCTGAACCGCCCTGACGCAGGTAACCGCATCAACCGGCAGATGGCTCAGGAGCTTGAAGACGTCTGCAGCCTGGTAAATCAAGACATGGATGTGTATGTAGTCGTGCTTACCGGCACAGGCGGGGTGTTCTGCGCCGGAGCAGAGAGTGAGGAAACTGCCTCCGTATCCGGGCTTATCGCCAGCGTAGACCGTCCGGTTATCGCCGCCATCAACGGTGATGCCCTTGGTCAGGGGCTGGAAATAGCACTCGCCTGTGACATAAGGTTAGCGTCAGATACAGCAATGCTCGGTATGCCGCAAATAGCCGCCGGCGCAATGCCCTCGGACGGCGGGACACAGCGCCTGCCGCGCATAGTCGGCAAGGGTAAAGCACTGGAGCTAATCCTTACGGGTGAAAAAGTAAGTGCTGGAACAGCGCTGGAAATAGGGCTGGTCAACAAAGTGGTGACTCCTGACAAGCTGGAAAGCCAGGCTGTGGCTCTGGCTGAAAGCATAGCCGGCAAGGCGCCCGTGGCGCTGAGGTACATCAAAGAAGCTGTTAACGCCGGACTGGATTTGACAATGGAACAGGGATTGAGACTCGAAGCAGACCTCTACTTCCTGTTACACACCACCGCCGACCGCACCGAGGGCATTAAGGCTTTTCTCGCCAAAAAGAAGCCGCAGTTTAGGAGTCAGTAGATGTCCGGCTTTGAAACTATAATATATGAAAAGACTGACGGCGTTGCCTATGTCACGCTAAACCGCCCCAAAGTGCTTAATGTCTACAACCTGAAG
>JAUYDO010000127.1 GCA_030691835.1 Dehalococcoidia bacterium
CAATTCAAACGGCTATGTGTGGGAACCCAGTATATAATACTTCTTCAAACCAGCGGTCGCATAGGAGTTCTGCCTATTGTACGGTACAGTGGGCGGTACTGGACTCGAACTCTTACAATAAAAGAGGGGCTTCAAAGTGAAGCCCCTCTTCACCAGACCGTGACCGGATTAATAGGGAGACTGGATTACTGACCTGGGTTTGTCCGCCATCTGCTTGGCTAGCTCGTCAACGGTGCCGTACCACATTATCGCCGCCTGGCAGTGCTTGACGCACGACGGCTTCTCTCCCCGCCTGGTCCGGGCGGCACAGAGGTCGCAGAACTCGGTCAGGAAGGGCACGTAATCGATGCGTATCCTGTCCGGCTTCTCGGTGATAATCTCGTTGAGTTTGATACCGCCGATGCCCACCGGGTAGTTGTGCTCCTGTTTGCAGGCTACCTCGCAGGTGTGGCACCCGGTGCAATACTCGTACTGGATGAGTAGACCTTTTCTTGCTGCTTTTCTTGGCATGTTTTACTCCTTCTGGTCCTTTATCTTTACAATCCGGCACAGGAACCGCTTGTAGCCAGCCCCGCCCCACCCGGAGCGGCCCTGAGTGCCAGCGGGCACAAGGTTGTTGACGTTGTACTGGAAGGTGCCAAAGAAGTTGGGCGCTTTGCCTTCGGTCTCAGGCAGCCACCAGCTATGGGTAGGAGCTATTACATCGTGCAGAATGCCCGGAATAACTCTCGCCTTGAACTTCACCCGACCGCGCTTGTTCTCGAGGTATACCCACTCGCCATCGGATACATTATACTTCTTCGCCGTCTCCGGGCTGATTTCAAACTGTGGATATGGTTCCAGCTCGCGGAGCCAGGGTATCTGGCGGTGCTCGGAGTGGAAGAACGCCTGGATGCGGTGCCCGCTATTCATGATAAGCGGGTACTCCTTCCACAGCTCCGGAGTGGAAATCGGACCTTCTTCCGGCTCCTCGTAATACGGCATCGGGTCAAGACCCCACTGCTCCTGTAGCTTGGCGTAGAACTCGACCTTGCCGGTCGTGGTATTGAAACCGGGCTTACCGTCTTTCCTCAATAGACCCCTCTTCCAGCGATAGTACGGGCGGCTGGGTCCGGGCGGCGTTGCCTCCCAGCTTCCCTTAGCCGCCAGCTCGTCAAAGGTGACATTTGCCACCTTAAGTCGTTCGTCAAACATATCCTTCAACGTCTTGTATTTCCAGGGTTGGGTGGTGAGGCGCTGTGCCAGCTCGAAGTTCATCTGCCAGTCCGACTTGCACTCGTCGACCTCCAGCGCTTTGACGGTACAGCATAGCGGCGACCACCATGAGCGGATGCTGTCCTTCTCGGCGAAGGTAGCCGCCGGCAGGATGATGTCAGCCACCGCCTCGGTGGTCGGGGTATGGAACAGGTCAACGCAGACGATGAAGTCCAACTTCTTCATCGCCTCATAGTGTCTCCTGGGGTCGGCGGCTGATTCCAGGACATTGTTGGTCTGTATCCACGCCGCCTTGATGGGATAGGGCTTGCCGGTCTCCATCTGCTCCAGGATGACGTCCTCTGACGCCCAGGCTCTGAAGTTCTTAATCATCGGATAGCGGTCGCCACCGATTCGCTTTTCGGAGAGCTTCTTGAAAACCTCCTCTCCGTAGAGCTTCTTCATCTCGTCCTGGGTGTAGGGATAAGAGGTGACGCCGTGGCTGGCGCGTGCTATAACGTTGCCGCCGGGGTTATCGATGTTGCCGGTCAGGCACCACAGGTGGGTGATAGCCTGTGAGACAACCGTGCCCTGCGGACAGCTATCAATGGGTATGCCCCAGTGAATCGCCGCCGGCTTGCTGGCGGCATAGAATCTGGCGGCTTCGATAATCTTCTCTTTGGGAATCCAGGTGATGGGAGCCGCCCACTCCGGTGTGTACTGCTGGACCCTCTGCTTCAGCTCCTCGAAGCCGTAGGTCCAGTTCTCCACGAACTCTTTGTCATAGAGTCCCTCATTGATGATGACGTTAGCCATAGCCAGCGCCAGAGCGCCATCGGTGGAGGGGCGGATTTGCAGGTGAATCTTGGCACGGCTGGCAATCCAGTTGACGCGGGGGTCGATAACGATTAGCTCGGAGCCGCGCTTCATGCAGTCCACAATCCAGTGACCGAAGAAGCCGTCCGGGTCGCCGGAGGGCGGGTTCTGTGCCCAGACGATGATGCACTTGGGCACCTTCCACTCCGGGTCTTCATATCTCTTGGCCAGGAACTGGGAGCAGTCGGCGACACAGTAATCGCCGTGGGTAGTCCACATTGCCGCCTGCCTGGGTGTATAGCAGGAGTGCCCGACCAGTCCGAGCTGTGTCCAGTTGGGACTGCCGTAGCTGTACATCAGCAAAGTGATGGGACCGCCGATGTCCCGTCCGGTGCCCTGCACGAAGATTACCGACTCGGCGCCGAACTCTACGCGGATGTCCTTGAGCTTCTTCTCGATAATGTCATAAGCTTCATCCCAGGTAATCCTCTGCCACTTGCCCTCGCCTCTCTCGCCCACTCTTTTGAGTGGATACCTGAGGCGGTCGGGATGGTTGATGTACTGGGTAAGTGCCAGCACCCTGGGGCAGTTCCGGCCCTGGTTCCAGGGGTGGTTCTCATCGCCCTCGACCCTGACCAGCTTGCCGTCCTTGACGTAGAGCTTTACACCGCATCCGCCATGACAGCCGGCACCCGCCGACCACACTGTAGTCCGGACAACCTTTTCTTCACTTTTTGCCATAGGTCTCCTTATATCAAAAATTCAGTTGAATCAGTCACGAAGTTCCAAAGGTATTTTAACACTTTATGTAGACTAATTCAAAGGTTTTTTCTACTTCACCGGCAGGTTGAAGATGCGCTTCGGGTTGTCCCAGGTAACGCGCTCTATCTCCTTTACCGGCATTCCGTCCATCCTCATCGCCCAGGCGGCTTTCACCAGTGAGAGGTGCCCCGCGCCGCCGTAGCCCAGCTCCGAGCCGATTATGAGCATGTCCCGCTTCTCAGGGTTATGGATGACGATGTCCGCCACTTCCTCGGCGGTAAGCTTGTCGTAGCAGATGCTGAGTCCGGTCACAGCGCCGGAGGCGAGGCGTGCCGGAATGGTGTTCTTGCCGCTGTGGTCCAGCACCGCCTTCTCCATCGGGAACTTCTCTTGCTTCAGGACGTCTATGATTTGCGGTGTTACCTCCGGGGTCTGGGGCTGGCGGGGAGTCGGGGTGTGCATGATTATGGGCATGTTGAACTGCTTGGCTATGGCTAGCTGTGCCTTGAACAGCCTTAGCTCGTGCTCATTGCCAGTGTCCAGACCTATCTCGCCGATACCGACCACTCTCTTCTCCTTCAGGAATCCGGGAAGCTCCTTGAGGCACTCTTCGTAGCCTTCGCTGGTGATGCCGTAGAACGGCACCGCCAACGTGGCGAAGCAGTTTATACCCATTGAGGCGGCATATTTCACCATGTAGTTCAGCGTCTTTTCCCAGAGCTCCATGACCGTCCTGGGATAGAAAAGCCCGGACATGAGGTGGGGTGTGGGGATGATGCCCACCTCCACCCCTCCCCACGCCATCCGCAAAATATCCTCACCCGCCACCCTGTCCATGTGCACATGGGAGTCTATCAGTCTCATGATTTATCCTCTCCCTTCTTATTGC